>JANLUQ010000719.1:0-9878 GCA_031363565.1 Armatimonadota bacterium
CGGGCCACAGTCCTTTTCAGGACTGTGGCCCGCTTTTATGGTGCTGGCCGATCCGCCTCGTCAGGCGGCCTTCCGGCCCTGGTCGTCCGACTGGCCGATCTGGGCCAGCACGCTGTCCAGTGCCTCGCGCCGCAGCGTCTGCGTGTGCTGCGCCCGCCGCAGGTCCTCCTGAGCATCCTGCTGCCCTTGCCGCCACTGGGTCCAGGTGTCCCAACACAGCCGCCGGAGGACAAGGTACAGAACCGTTCCGAACGACGCCGCCAGGCAGAGGAAAAAAATAAGCATCGCCATGGTGAACTCCCTTTCGCCTCGGCAGGGGCGGCGTGTGCGCCGATGCCCATCCGAGTGCCACCGCCCTTGGTGGCAGGCATAGTGCTGCCGGGCTTCATTATCGGCAGGTGCGGGCAGTTCCTTGACCTCTGGAACCAGTTCTTGAACCACCGGAAGGAGTAGTTTCCTGCTCTCGGCGCAGTTTGGTCTCTTTGGCATGATTTATGCACTGGTAATAGTAACGGCGTCCCGCTCCACCCCCCGCCCGAGGCAATTAAGCCTTCTCACTGCCCGCAGCCGTCGGCAGAAAGCATGGCCCTGCATGAAACTCGCACATGCCCTCCGCACGCACTCTGTTCCGGCCCTCGCCGCCCTGGCCCTGCTGGCCGGGCCGACGGTCCCCCTCATCACGCGCACAGGACTTCGGAAAGGACTCTCGCCATGATTACGCCACTCTCGTCCCTTTCTTCTTCGCTCGGCTCCCGCCTTCTGGCCGGGGCGGGCACGCTCGCCCTGCTCGGCGGCATCGGCCTGATGTCGTCGCGCCCGGCACGCACCGCCGGGGGTCCCATCCCCGTTTCCGTCAGCAACACCGTCCAGAACCACGATGTGGACAATCCGGCCCGCCAACCGTTCCAGTTCACACTTGCGCCATCCAGCACCGTCTCAAACACGGCCACAGACAGCTACACAGTTCCAGCGGGGAAGCGCGTGGTGCTCGAATACTACTCCGCCCAGCTCACGGAGTACCCTGTCGGCGGCTATGGCTATATGTATCTGATCACGACCGGCGGCGGCAGAACGGCCTACTATAAAGCCGTCCCGGTAGTCGCGTCCGCCACGCCCATGAACCAAGTGACGCGGATCTACGCCGATCCGGGGACGACGATCCAGGCCAGTGTCACCTCTTCCAGCGGCTCGAGCTGTGGAGGGAACATGATCCTCTCAGGCTACTTCGTGGACCTGCCCTAGCGACTCATCCAGGAGACCCGGCCACTCCGGCCGGGTCCTCCCCCCCCCTCGCGCGCACAGGACCCAAGAACATCAGAGGAACCCGCCATGACTACGCCTTTCGCTTTGTTCTCTTCTTCGTTCGGCTCCCGCCTTCTGGCCGGGGTTGGCACGCTCACCCTACTGGCCACCATTGGCCTCTTCGCCTCTCGCCCCGCTCACACGGCGGGCGGGCCGGTGCCCGTCACGGTCGCCAACGCGCCGCTTGCCGTCACCGCCGCCGACAACCCGGCCAAGCAGCCCTTCCAAGCGTTCGTCTCGATCGGGCTCCCGAAAGGGCAGACCTTTGCGACTGGTCAGAATACCCCGACCGGTCGGACCATCCCGGTCCCTGTCGGCAAGCGCCTCGTCATCCAGATGGTCTCCGTGTGGCGCAGCGGCACTCTCACCCCCGGCGAGGGCGTCCGCGCCTACGTCGGCTGCATGGTGAATGGCCACGAGATTTTCTACCCCCTGCCTTTCGCACCGACGGACGGGACGACCGTCCCCGGCACGATGCAGGCCGTGATCCTCTATGCCGATTCGGGGACCGACCTCGAATTCAATGCCTTCCGCAGCGGGGCCAGCGGGGATGAGACGGACTTCGTAAGCGTCACCGGCTACCTGGTGGACGTGCCGTAGGGCATGGGAGCAGACGAGGAAAGAGGGGACGATAGGAAGGGGAAACGATAGGAAGGAAGGGGAGACGATGGGAAGGAAGGGAAGACGATGGGAAGGAAGAGGAGACGATAGGAAGGAAGGAAGAGGAGACGATAGGAAGGAAGAGGGCGCGGCAAGCGGCGCCCCTACGGGTTAAGCCGGCGCGTCACGGCGAGGCGGGATGGGCGCGGAGAAAGGCGGCGACGCAAGCGGGATCCCACTGCGACCCGGCACCTTCTTCCAGGAGGCG
This sequence comes from Armatimonadota bacterium, assembly GCA_031363565.1. Taxonomy (GTDB): domain Bacteria; phylum Armatimonadota; class Armatimonadia; order Armatimonadales; family Capsulimonadaceae; genus JANXMY01. The sequence goes on from JANLUQ010000719.1 coordinate 2,171, forward strand.
GAGGGCATTGGCGACGTCCATGCCCTGGCGGTAGGGACGGTCGGAGGTCATGGCGCTGAAGGAGTCGGCGACGGCCAGGAGGCGGGCGATAAGAGGGATGGCCTCGCCGCAAAGGCCGTCCGGGTAGCCGCCGCCGTCCCACCGCTCGTGGTGGTGGCGGATCGCGGCTAGGGTGCCTGGCACCATCTCCTCCAGGCCCGGCACCGCGCCGGCGATCACGGCCCCCATGGAAGGATGCTGCCGGACCGTCTCCGTCTCCGCTTCGGTCAGCCGACCCGGCTTGCGGAGGACGGCATCGGGAACGCCGATCTTGCCGACATCGTGCAGCAGGGCGGCAACGGCAACGATCCGCCGCGTCGGCTCATCCAGGCCCCATGTGGGGGCGAGATCCAGGGCCGAGGCGATCTCCAGGGCGTAGCCCATCACGTCCTCGGAGTGTCGGCGCGTATAGCGGTCCTTGGCGCCCACTGCCGTCACCAGGGCATCCAGCATGGCGAAGCCCTCGACGGCTGCGCGCATCTGCCCACGCAGCTGCTCGGCGTCGCCGGCCCACTCGGCCCCCGACCGGCCTTCACTGGATTTGGCGAGGTACAGCCGCTTGTCGGCTAGGGCGATGGCCTCGGCGCGGGACCGGCCCTCGTCGGGGAAGACGGCCAGCCCGATGGACAAATGCAGGGGCACGTCTACGGTCCCGCCGGGCGGGCGGATGGTGATGCCCTCCAGGCTGCGCGCCAGCCGGTCGGCGATGGCAGCAGTCTCGCTGCGGCCCACGCCGGGCATCAGGACGGCGAACTCGTCGCCGCCGTAGCGCGCAGGCGTATCATAAGGGCGGCAGGTGCGGCGCAGGGCGTCGGCCACTTGGCGCAGGGCGTCGTCGCCGACGGGGTGACCGTAGGCGTCGTTGAAGAACTTGAAGTGGTCTAGGTCCAGCATGGCGACGGCCAGAAAGGTGCCCCCGCGCCCCGCGCGGTCGGTCTCCTCTTCCAGCTTATTTTGGAAGGCGCGGTGGTTCAGAAGCCCGGTCAGCGGGTCGCGGTCCGCCCGATCCGTCGCCTCGGCCAGCAGCACTTCGGTCTGGGCCAGCAGCTCGGCGGTCCGGACCTGGAGCCGTGCCCGCTCGCGCTCAGCCTCCTTCTGGGCGGTGATGTCGCGCACGATGTACGCGCGCGCCGTCAGGCCCCCGCCTGCATCATAAGCGGGCGCAAAGGTCACGGCGACCTCTACTGGCATCCCATCCTTGCGGACCCGGACGCCCTCGTACTCGCGCACCTTGCCTCCCTGATCCAACGCAGCCACCTTCTGGGGCACGTCCGCCTCCTCCTGGGCTGAGGGGAAGATGACATCAACGGACTGTCCGACCATCTCCGCCGCCGTCCAGCCGTAGAGCCGCTCCGCGCCCCGGTTCCAGGACAGCACCGTCCCGTCCTCGGCGACGCTGATGATAGCCTCATACGAGTTCTCGACGATCAGGGCCAGTCGGCGCGTCGCCTCCTCGGCCCGCCGCGTCGCCTCCTCGGCCTCCCAGCGGGCGGTGATATCTATGACGGACAGCAGGAACCCGGTGACCGCGCCGTCCGCCCCATGCTCGGGCGCGTAGGCCGCATGGATGAACCGCGCACCGATCGTGTGATAGGGGAGTATCACGTCGTACTCCACCGCCTCGCCAGCCAGGGCGCGGTCCACATAGAGCCGGATCGTCTCATAGGCTGCCGCGCCCAGCACTTCGGCCATCGTCTTACCGATCACCAAGGCGGCGGGGATCCCGAGCATGTCCTCGTAGGCGCGGTTGGCGAAGACGTAACGGCGCGTGGTGTCCACGCGGGCGATGAGGACGGGGACATTGTCGGCCAGCGCCTGGAGGCGGCCCTCGCGGGCACGCGCCTCGGCCTCGGCCTCCACGCGAGCGGTGACATCCATCGAGACGCCGGTCATGCCGCAGACGCGGCCTGCCTCATCGCGCACGGCCTGGCCCCTGGTCTCCATCCAGCGCACTATCCCGTCTGGGCGGACGATGCGGTAGAGGGCGTAGTGGTCCTGCCCGGTTTCGAGCGTCTGCCGGGCGGCCTCGCCGAACGAGTCGCGGTCTTCGGGGTGGACGCGGCGGACGATGGCCTCCGAAGTCCCGCCGGACGTGCCGGGGGCCAGGCCGCACAGGGCTTCCAGGTCCGGGGAGCAGGTGACGCAGTCGGTGTCAAGGTCCCAGGCCCAGACGCCCAGCCCGCCGGCTGCCAGGGCGCGCGCCTGGAGTTTCTCTGCCGCTTGCCACCCCTCGGCGACTCGGCGACGGACACTGGATGCCGGGCGGTGGGAGGGCCACTGCGCGGATTGATCCGGCGGCGGGCGGAATCGGGACTTGAATGACTTACGGGGCGGCATGGGGTTCTTTCGCAGGCGATACGCGCCTGCCGACGTGTCAATACACCTTCCATTATTCCACACATTCTCAAAATCCGCACCTGTTAATGCCTGACCCGCAGCGATTGCCTCTGGGCGGGTGGGGACAGGGGCGGGGGCCTAGCGCTGGGACTGGGCGGGGGTGGGGCGTTTCCGTCGGGAGTGGGGCGGTTCTGTCTCGCCTGTCGTTCATTCCCCTGAGTGGCGGCTATTTTCTTTATTTGCCATTTAGCGTGTGGCTTGGCATGATTTATGCACTGGTAATAGTAACGGCGTTCCACACCACCCCTCGCCGCAGGCAATCAAGCCTTCTCACTGCCCGCAGCCGTCGGCAGAAAGCACAGCCCCGCATGAAACTCGCACATGCCCTCCGCACGCACTCTGTTCCGGCCCTTGCCGCCCTGGCCCTGCTGGCCGGGCCGATGGTCCGCCCCGCGTCCGCGCAGACGCTCACCTTCGACAACCTGGCCACCGAGCCGGGCGTGTCCGGCGACGCCAACCCCTTCTCCGATGCCAACGGCGGCAGCCGCACCGTGTCTGGCGTCACCTTCAACGCTGCGACGAACTCCGACTGGGAGGTCATCGGCAACCAGTACAAAGCCCCGTTCTCCAGTGACTTCTTCGGCCAGTCGCATTCGGGCGACTACTACCTCGCTGGCAGCGCCTATGTCGGGACCGACAACCTGAACCACGTCTATACCGGCCTGACCCTCAGCACCACGCAGGCGCTGTCCAGCCTGTATGTCGGCTTCGACGACAACGGCGGCGGCAGCAACGATGCCGATACGCTGACCATCACGGCCTTCGGCATGGGCGGCAATCTGGCCTCGCAGACGGTGACGCTGAACGGCCCCGCGCTGTCGCTTCTGGACACGTCGGGCGTGTTCGGCGGCCTGACGGGCGTGACGGGCTACCGCTTCGAGACGACGGCCTCGAACGCGCTCTACGCGGGGTACGGGCAGGCGTATTTGGTGGCCGACGACCTGACGTTCAAGGCGCCGGTGCCCGAGGCCTCCACCCCGGTCTCGCTGGGCCTGCTGCTGGGGCTGGGCGGACTGGTCCTCGCCAAGAAGCGCAGAAGGGCGTAGGGAGGCCGGAACCCACCCCGCGACTTGTCTCGGAATAGATTCCAATCATTACGCGTACAGGACCGAATCTGCCCCAAGCAGGTTCATTGAGGAACCCTATGAACATCTCCTCGAATGCCTCGTCGCGCCCCGCCCGCACGGCGGGCGGACCCGTGCCGGTCGCCGTCACCAATGCCCTGCTTTCCACCCGTGGCTGAGACGGGGAGGCCCGCCAGCCGTTCCAGACGGAAATGCACAGACTTTCAGGGCAGCGGCACCCTCATCCCGATATCGTCGGCGTTCGCTGTTCCCACCGGAAAAGGGCTGGTGATCTGGGGCGTCTCCGGTCGTGCTTATGCCCCCCTCGACAGCCAAGCACTGCTGAAAATTCAGACGACGGCGGGCGGGCCGCAAACAATCCGCTAAGCCGGGTTTCTTTCGCCAGGCATCGGGGCCAGCGGCTTCACTCTCCCGCCGATCGTCACGCGCTTACATGCCGCGGGGAACTTCCCTGCCTCCGTCACTGTTTCCTGCGGCATGAAAGCACTCTTGTTACTGTCTGCCGCCCTGGCAGCGGTCACCGGCTCCTGTTACGCCGTCCGCCGCGCCCCACTGAAACCGCAGGGGCACCAGATGCGCCATACGCCGATAAACGCCCTGCGGACCGGGACCGCCGCTTACGGCGACTGGTCTACCGATGCGCCCGGCGTCCGCCGCCGCATCACAGTGAACGACCTGCCCGCGCCGCATGACACGCCCTCGGTGGACCATGGCGCGAACATGGCCCCACGCCCGGACGGCGTCTTTCCCAAAGCCCCGGCGGGGTTTAAGGTGGAGCTGTTCGCGTCGGGCCTGAACAACCCGCGCAAGATCGTCACCGCCCCCAACGGCGACCTGTTCGTGGCCGAAAGCGGCGTGAACCGGGTCAAGATCCTCCGGGCCGCGCCGGGGACAGGGGCGGTCCAGACGACCTCCGTTTTCGTCGAGGGCCTGCGGCAGCCCTTCGGCATCGCGTTCTACCCGGCGGGGCCGAACCCGAAGTATGTCTATGTCGCAAACACCGACTCGGTGGTGCGCTTTCCCTACCACAGCGGCGACCTGACCGCGACCGGACCCGCCGAGGATGTGGTCGCGACAGGCATTCCTGGCGGCGGGCGGCTGCGTGGCGGCGGGCACTGGACGCGCGACCTGGCATTCTCGCCGGACGGCAAGACGCTTCTGGTGTCGGTCGGCTCGCACTCCAACAATGATGACCCGGACACGACGCCCGAGGAGTTCCACCGGGCGGACATCCTGCGCTACACGCCGGAGGGCAGGTTCGAGGGGATCTACGCCTCGGGCATCCGCAACCCGGTCGGCATCGCCTATCAGCCCGGCACGGACACGCTCTGGACCTCGGTGAATGAGCGGGACACATTGGGCGATCAGCTGGTGCCGGACTACGTCACGCATGTCACGCCGGGCGCCTTCTACGGCTGGCCCTGGTACTATATGGGCGACCACCATGACCCGCGCTACCCGAATTCCCACCCGGAACTCGCCGGGCACGTCACGGTCCCCGATGTGCTGCTCCAGTCGCACTCGGCGAGCCTATGCCTGACTTTCTACCCGGCAGTCCCCCCCACCCTCAATACTGGGGGAGCCAGACTGTTCCCCACCGCTTACCGGGGGATGATCTTCGCCGCCGAGCACGGGTCGTGGAACCGGGCCGACCGGACCGGTTACAAGGTGATCATGGTGCCGGTCGTCGGCGGCAAGGCGACGGGCGAGTATCAGGACTTCCTGACCGGCTTCGTGACCAATGAGGACGCGGTCTGGGGCCGCCCTGTGGGGGTCACAGTGGCCCATGACGGCAGCCTGATGGTGACCGACGACGGCTCCAATTCCGTGTGGCGCGTCTCCTACGCCGGGAAGTAGAGGAACAGGGGAAAGCAGAATGGGTGCGGTTCCCTGGCAAGAGGGGGCTGCACCTTTTTCATTGTCGTTTTTACCGGCCGCGTTATTCTACTGTCCGCGTTAAAGGGAACAAGCAGCGACGCATGGAACAAAGAGGCAGCGAGAAGCCTCGAATGCCTGAGCCGTGTATCAGTGGGAGTAAATGCCGACCTCATCTCATTGGGCAATTCCTCCTTGTCCCTGAAGGGCCAGGGATCCTTGCCCACTCATACGAAAGGATTTTTGGTGATCGGATGAAAGCCTCCGTCAGCGCCAAGCGCTGCCCACAATGCGGGAAGGTGACGGGTCTGTATGTCGAGGAGTGCAGGGCCTGCGGGCACCGGTTTCGGACGCGCTTTGTGGAGCCGGCGGATCAGGCCGAGGCATTCGACGCGGTGATGCTGCCGCGCCTGTCTGCGGCACGCCCGTTCCTGCCGCGCCGCCGGGGCCCGTCCCCATTCGTGCTGGCCTTCCTCGGCTCGTTCTGCCTGGTGGTAACGGCGGGCCTGGCGGCCTGGCTGGCGTGGAACCTGAGCCGGGGACCTGCCGCAAACACCGCCCGCACCTCTGCCGGCTTGTCGGCGTCCGCCTCGCTGCCCGCAGCTTACGAGGGCGCACGCCGCAGCGGCCGGGCGGAAGACTTGTATGAGAAGATCGAGATGGCGATGTCGCTGTACGATGTGGACCAGGCGGCGGGCGGCATGGGCCGATCGCTTCACTCGTCCGACCCGCATGTCCTGCTGCTATCTTACGGCTACCCTGATCAGAGCGTGCGCGTCTCGCTCTACCGGGGCGACCTGACGGGGGACGATTACCGTGTCCAGGCGGTGGCGATTTACCGGGGCAAGGTGCTCCTGCGCCGCCATGCGGATGATAACTGAGCGCGGAAAGCAAGCGCGGAAAGCCGGCCCTTCAGGGCCGGCTTTGTCTTTATCTATATCTATGTCTTTTCCTAAGCCGCCGCCCCCCGTTCCCATTCCACCGCCCGCCATCGAGCATCCTCCGCCCACGCTCTGCTCCGTGCCGGGGGCAGCAATGCCTCCAGGCATTCGGGCGAGACGGGTGGGCTGAACAGGAACCCCTGCATCTGGTCGCAGCCCAGCCGCGCCAGTGTCCGCCGCTGCCCCTCATGTTCCACGCCTTAAGCAATCACTTCCAGCGAGAGCGCGTGGGCCATGTCAATGACGGCGCGCACGACGGCCTCGTCCCGGCGGCCGCTCCCCTCTTTCTCCTTCTCCTCGCCGTCTTCGCCTTCTCCGAGGTCCCCGGCTCCAGCCCGAGCAGCGCCAGCCCCTTGCCCTCGGACCTTGATTATTCCATATTCCTGGTGATCTTTCGCGGAAGAAACATCGCGGCGCGGCGTCCTCCCCGCACTCTGATTATCGGCAAGAGTCCCAACATCCTTAATTCCGCGAGAAATAGTAGACAAATTTGTGCAAAACACTTGACAGATGCTTGGAACAAGTGTATACTATCTTTACCTCCGGACTGTGGCAACTCGCACAGCTCTCCAGGCCGCTGTCCGGGGCTTTTGTTTTTCTGTAATACTGGAGCCTAGGAAAAAGGAGTGATTCGGATGACTGCACTTTCCGCTTCGTATGATGCCCGGCGCAAGGATGGCGCGCTGGTAAGCTGCCCGGTGGCAGCGGGTGTCCATGTCTTCAAGGGGGCGCTGCTGGCGATTGCGTCGGCGACGGGGCTTGTCCAGCCTGCCTCGGATGCGCCCGGCCTGGTCTTCGTGGGGGTCGCCTACGAGGCGGCCGACAACACGGCGGGCGCGGCAGGGATCAAATCCGTGCGCGTGCTGAAGACGGGCATCTTCACGCTGGCGAAGGCCGGCACAGTTCAGGTGGATATGGGCAAGACGGCCTTGGTCATGGATGACGCCACCGTCTCGACGACGCCGACGGCGGACAGCCTTGCCTGCGGCATCGTCGTTGGTATCGAAGGCAGCACGCATGTCCAGGTGCGAATCGACACAAAGGTGGGATGATCCTCTCCCCGGTGCAAGCACCGACCCTCCCCTCGGAGGGAAGGGGGTGTCAAAGGGGGTTCGGCTAGTTCTCCTGGGTGCTTACCGTGACCGGAGGGCTTGTCAGAAACCTCCCAGGCAGAAACCTCCCAGGCAGAAACCTCCCAGGCAGAAACCTCCCAGGCACGGCAGGCTCACGATAAACAAGTCTCACCCCCTTTGACACCCCCTTCCCTCCGAGGGGAGGGTCGGTGCTTGCACCGGGGAGAGGATCATCCCACCTTTGTGTCGATTCGCACCTGAACATGCGTGCTGCCTTCGATACCAACGACGATGCCGC
>JANLUQ010000182.1:0-5483 GCA_031363565.1 Armatimonadota bacterium
TCGAAGACCAGCACACCGACGGCGCCTCTCGAGATCGACTTCGCCAGTGGCGTCAGTTCGTTCGGCCTATACGGGCAGTCCGCCGCCCAGGACACATATAACTTCAGCTTCTCGGTCTTCAACGGTTCGACACTGCTCGACACAGTCCCGTTCACGACGGCGATCACCCCCAACATAGTCGGTTCGGGCCAGGCAACATTTGTCGGTGCTCAGGCCCTAGGAACTAACGTGATCACCAAGGTCATCCTGACCAGTTCCTCGACGGCAATTGACCCAGCCACCGGCGCTGCCTACACGGGCAACAGCAACGACTTCTACTTTGGCCCGCTCAGCTTCAACGCACCGATCCCCGCCGTCCCGGAAGCCTCGACGGTAGTGGGCTTTGGAGTAGGAACGCTTCTCTTCGCTGGCCTCGTTCTGAGCGTGCACAAGCGGAAGACAACCGGTGTGCGGCAGTCCACACAGCAAACCACAAGCTAAGGCGGACTACAATCTAAACAGGCGGCCGAGACTACGCCGTGTATCTTTTAGTCTTTCGGCCTTGCCTGAAGTCTGAGCGATGAAGATTTGGAACATACGAGTGGTGGAAGAGGGAACCATATGATACCACGAGCACGTCAGGAGGGCCTGGTCGTCCAAGAAGTAGGGGATGAAATGATCATCTATGATGAGCAGCGCAACCATGTTCATCGGCTGAACCAGAGTGCCGCCCTCGTCTGGCATCACTGCGATGGTCAGCGGACGGTGGCCGACCTTGCAGTCGTGCTTCAGGATGCGGTGCCGGTTTCGATGACTGAAGACATGGTCTGGCTCGCTTTGGATCGCTTGGAGAAGGGGCACCTGCTTCAAGACCCTTTGGTTCGTTCCGAGGAAATTGGACGGGTCACGCGGCGGCAGATGCTTCGAAAAGCGGCTTTTGTCGGTGGGGCGGCTCTGCTGATCCCGGTGGTCCAAAGCATAATCGCTCCGACGCCGGCAATGGCGATGTCATTCGGCTGTGCCAGAAAAGGGCAGACCTACGACTACGCCGCCGGGCGGCCCTGCTGCCCCGGCCTCATCGCGGGACCGCGCGGCCAGTGTCTGGACAGAGCCGGACAGAATTAAATCGAATGTGGCAACACCGTTGCGGCCTGTCTTTTCTGAACTCATTGTGACTCAGAAGAGACAGGCCGCCTTTGTCTTGACGGTTCCTATGGCGAAAGTCACACAAAAATATGATCTCCTGGGGGGGGGAACCGGCAACCCCGCCGGCCCGTTCCCGTTCGCAGGGCGCCTGGCGGAGAAGGCGGCGCAGGAGGAAGTCGCGGCCCTCGTCCAGTTCGCCTTCTTCCGGCCCCACCTGTCGGCCCTGCTGCGCGCCTGCGCCGGAGCCGGGCTAGACCTACTCGTACTCAAAGGGGCAGCCTTGGCCGAGACGGTCTACCCACGTCCCAGCCTGCGCCGGTTTGGGGACATAGACGTGCTGGTGCGGCGGGCCGAGGTGGCGCGCGCCCGGACGTTGCTGGAGTCGCTGGAATACATTGTTGATCCTCTGCAATGGGAGGACTTGGCGCGGGGCCGCGACGGGCAGGCGAACTTCTTCAAACGCACCGAGCGCGGCTCAGTCGTCGTCGAGCTGCACACCGGGCTGATCAACAACGACCTTTTTTTCGGGCAGGTTCACGTCGCGGAGGCGGGGCTTTGGGACCGCGCCCAGCCGGTGCGTCTGGCTGGGGTGGAGGCGCAGACGCTGGGGCCGGAAGATCAGGTCCTTCACCTTTGCCTGCATCTGGCCGGCCACTATCTAGCCGCCCCACAGTCCCTGCGCGACATCGCCCAGGTGGTTTCGGTCAGCCCGATCGACTGGGCTCTGTTCGTCCAGCTCGCACACGAGGCAGGGGCGGGTGCGGCCTGTTTCGCGGCCCTGTTCGCGACGGCACAGGTCCTGGGAACACCCATACCGGCCACGGTTCTTGATGCGCTGGCGCCCCACGCCGCGCGCGCGCGACTGGAACGGATCGCCGAGGTACGCGCCGCCGACAGCATCGAAGATATCACTGCTGCCCGCACCGAGCGCCTGCGCTTCCCGCTGCTCTGGCATCTGCTCGGCAGCCACCAGGCCCGAGGCCGCACCCTGTGGCGCATCGTTTTCCCGTCGCGGCAGTGGCTCATCAGCCACTACTATTTCGATCGGTTCGACCCGCCGAAGGTCCCGCGCCGCACGCGATGGACCCCAGGCTGCTCCCACCTGACGACTTGGAACATCCCACACTATGCACTGACATTTTTCACGCTTTACGGCGCTCATTGGGCGGCGCTGCTGCGGAGGACGAGAAACCTGTCAGATACCCCCGCCTAAAGGCTGGGGGCTTATCCCTAGTTCGGTAGCCTACGCAGAGGGCCGTAGGCGTAACTGAGACAATAGGCTTTCTGAACTGGAAGCCCGTACTCCGATGTTCACGGCGGCATTCTTGTCCGCGTTCGCATCGAAGCCACATTGAAGACAAAGAAACTTGGCTTGGCTCCTTCGGTTGCCCTTCTCGCAGTGTCCGCACTCAGAACAGGTGCGGGACGTGTTGCGAGGGTCAACCGAAACCAAAGGGATTCCTGCGGCCGCGGCCTTGTACGACAGCAATTGCCGCAGTTGGTCGAAAGCCCAGTTGCCCATAAGCCAGCGCATCTCACGCGAGAAAACAGTTTCTGAACGGTCGCGAATCCCTTTGAGGTCTTCGACGCCCAGTGCCTTTCGTGAGTTTGCCGCCGTAGCGACAAGACGCTTGGAGATTACGTGATTCGTATCGCGAGAAAAACGGGACTGCCTTTGCCGAATACGCTTCAAGTGCTTCTTGGCGGACTTGGAGCCTTTGGCTTGCAGGAGGCGACGGATGCGCCGAACACGGCGGCGAACGCTCTTGACGGCTTCGCCCGAATACTGATTGCCTTCGCTGTCGGTGGCAATCTCGGTGATGCCCAGGTCAATCCCGAGAACGCCGTCAAAGGCCAGTTCGGGGGCGTCGGTCTCTACGACGACGTGCAAGTAGAAGTGGCGGTTCTTGGCATCGAAGCACAGGTCGGCAGAACAGGGTTTCCAGTCCAGATAGCGGCGGTAGTATCCGCAGAGATTGAAGCGGACGCACACGCGCCCTGCGATAGTGGCAAGGGACGCCATGCCTTCGGACAGTTTCACCCAATAGGAACGAGCGTCGTAGCGGACAGGGCAGAGTTCGGAAGTCGGGCGTCCTGCCTTGCGGCCTTGTTTGAGCCGTTCATCAACAGACTTCAAGGCTTCGGAGGCTTTGACACGGGCCGCGCAGTGGAGTTGGGACGGCAGGCAAGGGAACTCGGCCCGAAGGCTCTTGTAGGTGGCGTGGTGAAGGCGGGTTCCGTTTCGTTCCGCCGCATCCCACCCGTGCGCAGTGACGGCGTTGAAACAAGCCGTGGACTGCCGCAGGGTTTCCAACAGGATTCCTTGGGTGTCTCGGCAGGTATGGAGCCTGAGTTTCAACGTCGCCTTCACGGTCTATTTGCCCTTCTGGTTTTCGATGTAAGCCCGCACAACGCTATCGCTGGCGTGTCCAACCGACCCGACGTAGTAGGAGCGGGTCCAAAGCGACGGCATTTTGAGCAGAGACGGAAACTCCTGCCGCAGAATCCGAGAGGTCGTTGCCTTGACTTGGCTGACAATAAAGTTTGGCGCGTGGTCAGGGGCGACGGCGACGAACAGGTGAACGTGGTCGGGCATGATTTCCAGTGCAACCACTTCGCCTCCGAGTTCCGCGACCTTCTCGCGTATCAAAACTTCACATCGTTCTTTGACATCGCCCACCAAGCATTTACGGCGGTACTTGGGACAAAAAACGATGTGGTAATTCAGGCTGTAAACGCGGTTGCCAGTTTTTTGATAATTGCCTGCCATCAAGAAGATCATAAACCATTCTTTAGGCGTTTGTCAAGAAAATGCCGAACTAAAACGATTGGGCAATTCCTCCCCTGCCTGAAGGCAGAAGGGGTCTCCTTGCCCACTATTACGAAAGGTTTATTATGATCTCCATCCATGCATCACATCGGCCGTCGGCGGCGCGGTACGCCCTCTGCCTGGCGGCTTTCTTCTTGCTGGCAGCGCTGCCGACTTTTGCACAGCCGAAACCCGCTGGCCCGAAGCCGCTCGCCGGCCCGGACGCGGTAGGAGGTTACCCCGCGCCGGTCATCACCCAGGCGACTGTCACTGTCACGGCGCGGGACACGGCCGACCGGATGCAGGCCGGGGAAACCTTGCGGCTAGTGGACTTCCCGCAGCCCGAAGAGTCCTCCGCGTTCATCATGGTGGACCCGACGCGGCGGTTCCAGACCATCGTCGGCTTCGGCGGCGCCTTCACCGATGCCGCCGCCGAGACCTTCGCCAAGCTGCCGGCCGCCAGACAGGCTGAACTCCTGACTGCCTACTTCTCCCCGACCAAGGGCCTGGGATATACCCTGGGCCGCACGAGCATCAATAGCTGTGACTTTTCCAGCGATACTTACTCCTACGACGATACGCCCGGCGACACCGCCCTGGCCCACTTCTCCATCGCCCATGACTTGAAGTACCGCATCCCGTTCATCAAGGCCGCGCAAACCGCCGCCGGGGGCCGACTGACCCTGTTCGCCTCGCCGTGGAGTCCGCCGGCCTGGATGAAGACCAACGGCGACATGGCGCATGGAGGCAAGCTGAAGCCCGAGGACCGGCAGGCCTGGGCGGACTACTATGCGCGGTTTGTCCAGGCTTATCAGAAGCAGGGGATCCCCGTCTGGGGGCTGACGGTGCAGAACGAGCCAATGTCAACGCAGTCCTGGGAGTCCTGTTTGTACACGGGGCAGGACGAGCATGATTTCGTCCGGGACTACCTCGGCCCGACGCTCCGCAAGACGGGCCTGTCTGGTATCAAGCTGATGATCTGGGACCACAACCGAGGCATCATGTACCAGCGCGCACAGGCCGTTTATGAGGACCCAGCCGCCGCTCAGTACGTTTGGGGGACAGCCTTCCACTGGTATTCGGGGGATCATTTCGATAGCCCGCAGGCCGTCCATGAGGCATTCCCACAAAAGAACCTGTTGTTCACCGAGGGCAGCGAGGGATTCACCACCGATCCGGCGGCGCAGTGGGAGAGCGGGGAGCGCTATGGGAAAAACGTCCTGCTGGACTTGAACCACTGGGCGGTAGGGTGGACCGATTGGAACCTCTTGCTGGATGAGCGGGGCGGGCCGAACCATGTCGGCAACTACTGCTCGGCCCCGGTCATGGCGGACACGCGGACCGGCGCGCTGCACTATTCCCCATCCTACTACTATCTGGGACACTTCGCCAGGTTCATCCGCCCCGGCGCTCAGCGGATCGCCTGCACCTCGACTGACGACACCCTGCTTTGCGCCGCGTTCATCAACCCTGACAACACGGTCGCCGCCATCGTGCTGAACCTGACTGGGGAAGCGCGCGACTACCGGGTGTGGGTCTCGGGCAAGGC
>JANLUQ010000729.1:0-8165 GCA_031363565.1 Armatimonadota bacterium
CCCGGTAGAGGTAGACGTAGCCGCCGGGGATGGAGAAGGCGTTCAGCTCCGGGCTATCAATGACACGGATGCGGAACGAGACATCCGGCCGATCCTTCTGCGCCTGGGCAAAGATGGGGATGGCGATGTCCAGGACGCGGCGGTTGATCTTACCGTCCATGACGAACTTGGCCTGGTTGTCTATTTGGAGGGCGTAGTCCCGGCCGAGTTCATTCTCCTGGGACGAGTTCATCATGTTGTTGTGGATTTGTCCGCTCTGACAGCCGGCGCTCACCAGCACAGCGGCGAGAGCGGCCCCAGCTGCTAGGAGGGGGCGGATCTGCTTATGATTCTTATTTGTCATGGGGGTCTTTCTCGCTTATCATGCCGCTTCCCACACTGCCGAAGAGTCAAGGTGAGTGAAGGCGGGTAACGGAGCGAGCCTCGCGCCACAGCGCATCGGCCTGTCGGCGAAGCCGCTCAGTCCGCACTTGCAGATCATGCAGGGTCCGCTGCGACTGCGGCGACCGGGCGCCGTCCAGCGCGTCCTTCAAATCGTTCGCATCACGGCGGAGTTCCTGCCCGGTCACCGGCCAGTCCCCTCCTGGCGGGGGCGGACGGTCCTGAACAGCAAGGCGCGTCTTTAAATCGCCGACCTCGGCCTGCAACCGATGCACTTGCAGCCAGTTGTATCCGCAGGCGGCAATGAGGACGACCATCAATATCCGGGTGAAAAATCGGCGGATCACCAGCTACCCCTTTTTCCGCCGCATCCAGGCTTTGCCGCGCCGCTCCACTGTGTCTTCCCAGCCTTGCACGCGCCGGGCCAGCGGCCCGAACGGTGTTCCTGCGCGCGTGATGATCCGCCGCGCATTGACCCGTACCGCGCCGGTCCATTTGGCCTTATACGGCTCGTCCCCACGCAGAAAGTCGAAGACCTGCCGCTCTTCCGCGATGGCCAATTGGATCGCGCGCGCCGTCAGCACCGTGCCCAGACTTAGTCGCGCTAAGGTCGGCTCGAAGCCGCCCTGGTAGTAGCATAGCCGGTCGCCATAGGCGAAGCAGTAAAGGGAAGCCTGCGTCAGCCCGTCCAAATGCAGGGAGAACAGCCGCAGCCAGCCCTTTCGGAGCAGCCGCCGGGCGGCATCCCGATGGAACGCCTGAACACGCCCCCCTCCGAATACGCCTGGAAGCCAGCGCTGGTTCCATCGGCGCTGGTGCAGCTCGAACAAATGGCTCAACTCGTTATCCAACTCAGCCTCGTCCGTCACCGGTCCGGCCTCGACCGAGTAGACTTTGTGCAGGGCGCGGTCGTAATACCCGATGTTGGCCCGCGTCTTCTTTCCCAGCCCTTGCTGCAGCATGTCCCAGGTGGACGGCAGGGCGAGGTACGGGCACGGCTCGCCGGGGACATCGAGGCTCGCCAGCCGCCCCTCTTCCGGTGGCCGCCGCTCGCGCAGACACCCGCCCTCTCGGAGCTGCTGGAAGTCCGCGATCTGCCATCCGCCGACGTGCTCCAGATATCCGTACAAGCCCTCCGAAACGGCCTCCTCCCACCCTGGTGCGGCCAGAACGTCAAGATAGTCCGATGTCCCCGTGCCTAGGAACGAGAGCCGGCGCAAAACCGTCGCATACCAGAACGAAGTCATCAGCGGCGCCAGTCCGACCAGTGCGCCCTGAGCATCCCGGAAAGTCACTACGCGCAGCACTCGCCCCGGCGTCTGCCCGAAATGCTGCCACCAGGCTGCGTTCCATTCCCATGTCTGGAAGACCGTTCCAGTGGGACAGGTTGCGGCCAAGCGCTGCCACTCCAGCTCCAACGCGGCCAGCCCTGCCACCCGGCGGACATCGGCCACCCGTACCCGCTCCGTTCCTGTCCACTTCATTCCGAGTTTGATTCCAGCCTCGTCACGCGCTCATTATAGCAGAATCGGGCAGGAAGTGTAAAGGCGCAGAATGCGCGGGTTCCACTGGAAGAGGCTGGACACGTCGGGCCGACGCAGCTCTTGGTCCTGCACGTGGCGTGGGTGTGAGTGGCGCCGGGCGGGGAGGCGCGACCTCCAGCTGGTCAGTCACATAATCCATCGTTTTGCCGGATCGGGATGGGACCAGATCTACCAGCTGCGCGGCCCTGGCGCAGCGTGACTTCGCGGGGCGCATGGCCTGGAGCTTCATGGCCCGGAGATTGGTGCGCGCCGGAACAAAGTCTGTCCCACCCCCTTCCAGGGATATGACTGCTCCGGCGGCAGCACGACAAGACGCAAAGATCGTTTTTCTGGCCATAGCAGGCTAAGAACGGATAAGGGCCGGACGCTTACGCCGCATCTCCAGATGCTTACGCCGCATCCTCAGCACAGGCGGCCCAGAGCAGGCCGCGTACCATAAGGGGCAGAATTTCGGGCTGGGCGATGATGTCGGCGTGATGGCCGAGCGAATTATAGTAGACGCGACCTGCGCCCCACATCCGGGTCCAGAGGACGGGCATGTCGAACTGTCCGTTGGGGACGTGCGGGCCGTCGGCAACGGGGAACCGTGTCACGGCGAGCGTCACATTTGAGGGGTCCGTGTGCATGTAATACTGTTCGCTCTTGACGGCGAACTCGGCGGGTGCCCCCCGCGTGATAAAGTGGTCGGGGTCGGTGATGCGGACGGTGTAATCCGTGCCGTCGTTGCCGGGGTGCGCCACCCACTGTCCGCCGGTCATCCACTGCCACTCGGTGGACTCGCGGAAAGCGTCGCACATACCGCCGTGACAGCCGCCCAGGCCGACGCCGCCTCGGACCGCCGCCAGGATGGGGTCAAGCTGCTCGCTGCTGATCTGGCTCATGGTCCAGACCGGGACAATCAGCGACAGCGACTTCAATTTCTCGGCATCCTTGAAGGCGTCTAAAGTCGCGGCGACCTCCACCTGGAAGC
Organism: Armatimonadota bacterium; assembly: GCA_031363565.1. Taxonomy (GTDB): domain Bacteria; phylum Armatimonadota; class Armatimonadia; order Armatimonadales; family Capsulimonadaceae; genus JANXMY01. Next base: position 2,896 of record JANLUQ010000729.1, read on the forward strand.
CCTTATTCCTCAGCTCCCGCTCGAAGATTTCGGCTACTTGCTGCGGCTCATGGCCGTCCCATCCGCCCCACACGATCAGCGCCTTGCGCTCACTGCTTTGTGCCACGATAAATGCTCCTTGATGTTGATGAAAAATACTGCCTAAAGCGGCTCGAAAAGGACCTCACCGCCATCCGTGTTTTCTGCCTGGAGGGCCTGATCTTTCCACAGATCGTTGCCAATCAGTGGGTTTCCATTCAGGGCCAGCACTTCAGTGGAGCGCGGCTCACCTTCCCAATCAAGCACCAGCTCGTAATAAAAGGAGCGTTGCTGAAAGGCACCTGCGAGCTGTATCAAGCGGCTTTCCAAAATGGCAGTATCAAGTTGACGAATGACCATTTCGGGAAGAGCAAGATCGCCATTAAAGCCTGTGTCTACGATGAACTCGACACTGAGTGGCCCGTTTAGACCAGGCAGAGTGAGCATCACCCAGGGAAAGCCACATGCCACTGGCCAAGCATCATTTCGTTTGGCCCGCCATCTGGCCCGCCAGCAGACGCGCTGCCAGCCCCCATTCCGGCTCATTGCCTATTCGCATGATAACAAGACGCCCTTCCCCCCGCCTTTTCCGCATCGCCCGCATGGCATCCCCAGAGGAGTCTGCGACCGTGTAATCTTCCGTGTCTACATGAATGGCGACATATTTTTTGTCAAAATCGGGTTCGAGGATAGGCTTGAGTTTTTCCTCATAAATGGCAAGACCTCGATTTGTGAGGGCTTCATGCTCCTCGTCGGTCATTGTCGTCAGTGGGTTAGGCGTGGCTGTTGGCATGGCGGGCCTCCGTGATGGTAGTATACCTTAATCGTCTAATGTAAGTAAGATGCGCCGTTGACGTCTATCGTGTTGCCGGAGAGGTAGTCCGCCGCTGGGGTGACGAGGAAGGCGACCAAGGAAGCGACATCCTCAGGCGTCGCTACCCGGCCTAGCGGGATCTCGGCGCGTATCTGCTCGCCGCGCGTGGCCAGCGCGTCTGCCGCCATATCCGTCTCGGTCCAGCCGGGCGCGACGCCGAAGCAGCCGATGCCGGATGGGCCGAGCTCGGCGGCCAGAGAGCGGACAAAGCTGATCTGGGCGGCCTTGGACGCCGCGTAGCCCGCGTGACGCGCCTCGCCGCGCAGGCCCGCACGGGAGGAGATCTGGATGATGCGCCCCCACCCTGCCGAGGCCATGGGAGGGGCCAGGTGGTAGGCGAGGTCCGCCCCCGCCCAGAAGTTGACTTGCATCTGACGGTGCATCGCCGCACGCCAGGCCGCAAAATCGTTGTCGTCAAGCAGCGGGGTCGCCTCGTATAGCCCGGCGTTGTGGACCAGCACGTCCACCCGCCCACCGTGGGCGGCCTGGGCGTCCGCCGCCAGTTGTTCGGCAGCATCAGGGTCGGCGAGGTCAGCGGACAGCAGGAGGTGGCCCGCGCCAGGCATCTGCCGCCGGGTCTCCTCCGCAGCGGGTAGGTTGGCATTGTAATGAAGTGCCACACGCAGGCCGGCGGCGGCGAGGTGAAGAGCAATGGCGCGTCCGATGCCGCGCGAGGCACCAGTGACGAGGGCTGTCTTTTGGTCAATCATTAGGCAGTCCTAAAGCATTACGCGCGGCGCGGTACGCCGGGTCATAGTCTATGGCGTCAAGGTCATCGGTCTGGACGATCACGGTTATCCCCTCGATGTGCAGGGGCGACCAGACGCCCATCTCAATGTGCGGCCTCAGACTTCCCTGGGACGCCTGGACATGGCCAGGGTGACGCTCTGACGTGTGACGGCGGCGCTCGTTGCGCTCCTCCAGCACGTCCGCCGAGGCGGCGCAGTGGATTTGGAGCAGCACGAACTCCCGCCGCCCGCGTAGTTCCGCCAGCCAGGCCGAGTCAGCTTCGCGGTGGAAGTTGCTTTCGGCAATCAGGGAGACGTCCGCCGCCAGCAGGCGCTCGGTGAAGTCGTGGAGCAGCGCGATGCTTGCACGGCCCAGGTTCTGCGACCACGCATAGTCGTGTGTGCCGACCATATCGAACAGCAGTTCTTTGATGCCGTCTTTGTTGATGAGAGGCAGCCCGAACTCTGCCGCGAGTCGGCGGGCCAGCGTCGTTTTTCCCGCAGCAGGAGGGCCGGAGACCAGAAGGAGAACAGGCATCGTCATGGGCTAGGGATGCAGTGCGGCGCGGGCAGTGCGAACGAGGCGCGCGGCGTCTTCGGGTGTGTCGGCCAGTGCCGTCAGGTGCCCCATCTTGCGTCCGTGCCGCGCGTCTTCCTTGCCGTAGAGGTGCAGTTTCACGTTCGGCATCGCCAGCGCCCGAGTCCAGTCGGGCACACCGTCGGCCCAGACATCGCCCAGCAGGTTCGCCATTGCCGCGGGCCTGAGCTGCCCCGTCGAGCCGAGCGGCAGGCCACAGACCGCCCGGAGCTGCTGCTCGAACTGGCTAGTGACATGGGCGTCAATGGTCAGGTGCCCTGAGTTGTGCGGGCGCGGGGCGATCTCATTGACCAGAAGCCGGTGGGCTGGTGTTAGGAAGAACTCGACGCAGAGGGTCCCTACTGCGTCCAGCGCCTCGAAGACGGCGCGCGTGATGGCAATGGCTTCGGCGGCGACGACGGGCGGCACGGTGGGTGCGGGGCAGACGGAAACGTCTAAAATGCCGCCGATATGGGCATTCTCGATCAGGCCATAGTGGGTAAACGCGCCGTCCAGCCCGCGCGCGGCGACGACCGACACCTCGCGCTCGAAGGCGACGAAGCCCTCAAGAACGCACTCCTGCCCACCGAGTTCTTTCCAAGCGGCGGCGGCCTCATCCGGGCAACTGATACGCGCCTGCCCCTTGCCGTCATAGCCGAAGCCCGCCGTCTTGAGGATGGCGGGCGTGCCGAGTTCGTTCAGCGCAGTTTCCAGCTCCGTCCGCGTCGTGACGTGTCGGAACGGCGCACAGGGGATGCCGTGTCGGGCGAGGAACGTCTTCTCTCGAAGACGGTTTTGGGCGATGTGCAGGACCGCGCCGCCGGGCCGCACCGGAACCAGGGCGGCGACCGCCTCCGCCGTTTCAGCGGGGACGTTCTCGAACTCGAATGTGACGACAGAAACCTGTCGCGCGAAGTCCCGGACGGCGTCCAGGTCTTCATAAGCGGCCACGACCTCGCGGTCGGCGATCTGTCCCGTCGGTGTGTCCGTGTCCGGCGAGAACGTGTGGACGCGGTAGCCCAGGCGTCGCGCAGCCAGCGCGAACATCCGGCCCAACTGCCCGCTGCCGAGGACGCCAACGGTCGCGCCGGGGAGGATAGGGGCACTCATAGCACAGTGTCCCCCAAAACCCGTTCGGTCTGCTCTTCACGAAACCGGCGCAGCTTCTCACGCAGGTCGGGGCGCGTGTTGGCAAGGATCGCGACGGCAAGCAGGGCAGCATTGGTCGCGCCGGCCTTGCCGATGGCGAGCGTGCCGACGGGGATGCCGGCAGGCATCTGGACGATGGACAGCAGCGAGTCCTGACCGCTCAGGGCATGGCTCTGCACGGGGACACCAAGGACGGGGACGAGCGTCTGGGCGGCGACCATGCCGGGGAGATGGGCGGCCCCGCCCGCGCCCGCGATGATGACTTCCAGCCCACGCCCTTCGGCCTCACGGGCGAAGATCGCCATAAGTTCAGGCGTCCGGTGGGCGGACACGATCCGGCACTCGTGCCGGACATCAAACTGCGTCAGGATGTCGTCCGCGTGGCGCATCGTCTCCCAATCAGACTTGCTGCCCATGATGACGGCGACCAGCGGCTTGGCGTCAGTAAAATCTGTCATCGGTTCGGTCACGCCTCGCTCTCCTTCTCGTAGCACGAGTAGAAGTAAGGCGTCGCCGCCTCGAATTCCGCCGCGCAGGTGTCCACCATCTTGTAGGAGGGCGAGAGGCCCAGGTGGCGACGCCAGGCGCGCACCTGCGTCTCCTTGACGCCCAGCACGTCGGCGATGTGCCGGTCCGCGAAGCCCTTGCGCTTGGCATCGCCCAAGAGGGCCAGCGCCTCATCGTCGGGCAGGTCCGTATGATGGAAGCGCGGGGACATGCCGCGCAGCCGGTTTTCAAGCTGCACCAGGCGCTGGATTTTGGTCAGGAACCAGGGGTCCACGCCGGATAGGTCAGCCACTTCGGAAACCAGCATCCCCCGGTGGAAGGCTTCGGCGATGAGAAAGAGGCGCTGGTCAGTCGCCTCGACCAGTCCCGACTCGATCTCCATCTCAGTCATGCGGTCGGCGTTCTTGGGGCGCAGGCCCACCTGCCCGATTTCGAGGCTGCGGATGGCTTTCATCAGGCCGCCCTCGAAAGAACGGTCTATCGCCATAACCTCCCCAGTCGCCTTCATCTGGGTGGTGATGCGCCGGTCGGCCAGGGCGAACTTATCGAAGGGCCAGCGCGGGATCTTGACGACGATGTAGTCCAGGGCCGGCTCGAAGCAGGCCAGGGTCTTTTGGGTGACGGCGTTGGGGATCTCGTCCAGGTGCAGACCGACGGCGATCTTGGCGGCGACGCGGGCGATGGGGTAGCCAGTGGCCTTGCTCGCCAGGGCGGACGAGCGCGAGACGCGCGGGTTGACCTCGATGATGTAGTACCCGAACGACTTGGGATCGAGCGCCATCTGCACATTGCAGCCGCCCTCGATTCCCAAGGCGCGGATGATCTTGAGGGACGCCGAGCGGAGCATCTGGTACTCTTTGTCCGATAGGGTCTGCGAGGGAGCGACGACGATGGAGTCGCCGGTGTGCATACCCATCGGGTCGAAGTTCTCCATGTTGCAGACCGTGATGCAGGTGTCCGCCGAGTCGCGCATCACCTCATACTCGATCTCTTTCCAGCCGGCCAGATAGCGCTCCACCATGACCTGATGCCGAGGGGACAGCTTCAGGCCGCGCGTCCCGATCTCGATAAGCTGCGCGGGCGTCCGCGCGATGCCGCCGCCCGTCCCACCCAGTGTGTAGGCGGGGCGGACGATGAGCGGCCAGGGCGCTTCCGTGTTGCGCGACAGCTCTTCCAGGGCGACCTCATCCTCGATGATCCAGCTTTCCGGGACAGGCTCGCCGATCTCCTGCATCAGACTGCGGAAGATCTCCCGGTCTTCCGCCTTGCGGATGGCAGACAGAGGGGTCCCGAGCAGTTTGACATCGTACTTTTCCAGCACACCAGCCTCGGCCAGCGCGGTCGCGAGGTTCAGGCCCGTCTGCCCGCCCAATGTCGGCAGCAGGCCGTCAGGGCGTTCCTTGGCGATGATGCGCTC
>JANLUQ010000019.1:0-9477 GCA_031363565.1 Armatimonadota bacterium
GTGGCGGTCGGCGGGAAGCCCCTCCAAATGACCCGACACATGACTATTTCACCTTTGACCTTTCCTCGCTGAACCTGACTGGGAAGACGATCCTCTCGGCAACGCTGAACGTGCCCAGCTACTTCGGCCAATCCGACTCCAATCAGACCGCATTCCAGTTCACACTGCATGATGTCTCCACCAGCGCCGCCGCGCTCAACGCCAACCAGCCTACCGGCAATCTCGCCATCTACAACGATCTCGCCAGCGGCAATAGCTACGGCGCATATGGTGCCGGTGTCCGGCGTCAGCACGCCGCTGACCTTCTCTCTGGGCGGTGCGGCCCTGGCCGACATCGGGAAAAGCGCAGGCGGCGACTTCTCCGTCGGCGGCGCGCTGGCGCTCACCGGCGGGGCGGCCCTGCCCGCCGGCTCCAACGAATTCCTTTTCTCCGGCTCCAACACCCTGCGGAACGGGCAGCCAACGCTGACCCTCGTGACCGCGCCGGTTCCAGAAGCCTCCACGACCATCTCGCTGGGCCTGCTGCTGGCCCTGGGCGTCGGCGGCCTGGCCGTCACGCGTCGCCGGCGCGTTCGCGCCTGAGGGGGTCGCACGGAGGCAAGAAGGCCCCACTCCCTTTGGGGAGTGGGGCCTTCTTTTTGTCGGCATTTCCACCGCCAGCCACTTCTCCACTGCGGACCCACTTCAGGTACACTTAGGGCATGACACCGCTTCTTACCCGCCGCCTCGCCTATAGCCTCCTGCTGGCCGCATATATCGTTTATGCCACCCTGATCGCGCCGCACAGTGACCCGCCCAATGTCACTTTTCTGAGCCTCGCGCTCGGCAAAGGCCCTGCCCGCAACCCGGCTGTGTGGGGCGTCTTTCAGCTGCTCGGCATCGTCCCACTGATGTATTGGGCCTTGATGCTCCCGGACGGGCGCGGGCAGCGGCCGGGGCCAGCGTGGCTCTGGACCTGGCCCTTCGCGCTGGGCATGATGGGTTTGGGATCATTCGCCCTGCTGCCGTATCTTATTCTGCGCCGCTCTTATCCCGACCCCGTACCCGGCCCGCGCAGCCTCCTCGTCCGCTGGTTCGAGGGGCGGCCTTTTGCGATGTTCCTCGCCCTGGCGCTGGCCGGCCTGCTGGCGTTCATCCTCGGCTGGGGGGACCTGCCGGACTATATCTTCTGGTTCCGGCACAGCGCTTTTGTCCGCTTGATGACCGTGGACCTGCTGGCCCTCCTGCTCCTCTTTCCTGCCCTTCTGCGCGACGATATGGCCCGGCGCGGTGTTTCCGACGAGGACATCGTGGGGCGGATGGCCCTCGCCTTGCCCCTTCTCGGTCCGGCCTTGTATTTGCTGCGGCGGCCTGGTGAGCGGGCGTAGCTATGCCATGTAGGGGCGCCGCTTGCCGCGCCCCTACGCACCCGGAGGGGGCACACACCCGGAGGGGGCACACACCCGTGTGCGTTCTCCCCATCACCCCGATACACGATCACGGCACGATCTCCAGCCCCTCCGCCTCGGCGCGCAGGGCCGTCCGGGCGGCGTCCGCCTCGGTGCGCAGGCGCTGGGCGCTGGCCCGCAGGGTATCAATCTGCGTCTCCTGGGCGTCGAGTTCGGTGACATAGCGCTTGTAGAGGGGGGCGGTCCGGTCGAGTGCGGCCATGTTCCTTCGGATGCGGTCCTGCTCCCGGCCGATCCCCGCGACGTGGGCATCGGCGGCGGCGGCCTGGTCGGAAAGGTTGTGAAGGTGGCGGCGCTGCGTGACGATCCGGGCCAGCGCCGACCGGGTGGCATCGGGGATGTCAGCCTGGTCAGCGTAGACGGCGATCTGGTCCAAGTCGCCATCGAATAGGCCGAAGGTGGACGCGAGGGGCTTCTCGGTGATGACTTGCAGGGTCGCCGTCTTGCCGGCGGGAACGAGGACGGCGAAGCGATATATGGAAGCCGTGCGCTCGGCGGCAGCCGACGGCTTAATGAGGGCGGATTGGGCGTCGAAGGGGTGTTCCACCAGGACCGTCTTGGCCTCGGTGGACTTGCTTTTGAAGTTGTAGTTGGTCACGGACCGCTGGCGGACGGTGGCGGTCAGAACGCCTTCATGGATGATCAGCGTCGTCCGCGTCTGGTTCTGGGTGGCGTCCTGGCGCTCCCCCACGATGGAGAGGTCCACGGCATAGGAGATCAGGCGCGTGTCGCCGGGCGGCACGTCTTCCACGAGGGCATCACCGGCATAGGTGTCGCCGTCGAAGAGGGTGACGGGGCCGCCCTTGAGGTGCAGGCCCGTGGTGTTTTTCAGGCGCACGGCGTTGAGCGGGTAGCGTGGATCCGTGTCGGCATTGTAAAGCGAGACCTTATCGGCGGCGATGCCCTGGGCAATGACGGGGATCATGGCGGCCTGCTGGCGCGGCAGGGTGACCGGCGTGGTGACATTGTAGGCGAACAGTTCCCCAGCGTTTTCGCCCTGCGCCTGCGCCGTCACGGACTGTGCCATACCGACCACGTCTGCCTGGGCGCTATAGGTGCCATTGGCGTTCCGGCGGCGTGAAGACCGCCCTTCTGAAAGCAGGTTCACCGACCCCAAGACCTTCGCGCGCCGCTGCTCGTCCGCCACGCTGCCCAGAACGCCTTCACCCGGCGCAGCGGGCGGGACGGCGGGTGCGGGCGCGTTCTCCGGCAAGTTCCCCGCCTGCAAGTCGTCGCCGTGCGTCTGCGGGGTGGGCGAGGCGATGATGTCGGGCTGGACGACCGGGCGCGGCAGATAGAGGGGCTGGTAGAGGTCCTGGATGAACGAGATGGGCCGCCCCGAGACCAGGCTCAAACGGATACCGTTCCAGTCCTCGTCGGTCGTGTTCTCGACCAAGGCCCAGCCTTGCAGGTAGGGGGTCGGGCCGAGCAGCAGGCGGTAGGAGATCTTCCACAGGGGCGCTTCGGCGATGTAGCCGACGCGCACATCCCGCCGGCCCGTCCCCGAGAAGCGCAGCGTCACCGACCGCCGCTGGTCGTCCGCGCCGGAGGCCAATGTCGTCAAAGCCTCGCGCAGCTCGCGGTCCAGGCGAGCGTCCCGCAGCCTGATGGCGGAGACATCGTCGAGCTTGACCGATTGCAGCCCATCCACCCCGAGCAGGTTCAAAGTCTCAGTCGTCGCGGTGCCGGTGGGGGTGGAGACGCTTTTCGATTCGACGCCCACCACCTGGCCACTCAGGCTGCCCTTCGCCGTCGTCACCGCGACCTCGGTCCCGCGCAGCCGGTTGAGCAGCTCGGCCCGGCTCTGCGGCTGCCGGACATCCACGGCGAACGCCTGGAGAGTGCGCCCGATGGGGTCGCGCGCGCCGTAGATGACGGGCTGCACCTGACCATTGGCATCAATCAAAGTCAGGGACTTCAGGATGTCATTGATCTGGGCCGTGCGAAAGGTCAGCGGGACCGTCGCATCGCCTGTCACCATGCCGCCGCGCTCGATATAGGAGACGCCCGAGGTGAACAGGGTCACCTGCCGGATAGGCAAGGGGCTGGGCGCAGGCGGCGGGGTTTGGGCGAAGACAGGGGCGGCAAGAACAAGCGCGAGGATGGAAGTGGAGAGTAGGGTTTTCATAGTTGGTTAGAGACGGGCGGGACGCGGGGGCTTCATCCGGTGGTGAAAGGAAGCAGAGGGAAAAAGAGGGTGGGAAAAAGAGGGCGGGGAAACCCCGCCCCTACGGGACATCGGCGCACGGCAGGCTATATCGTGCGCCGCCTACACTTCGCGCCGCTCGAAGATCACAGCGGCGACGGTCAGCAGCAGCAGCGTATAAACAATGGCGATGCCGATGTTGGAGCCGATGAAATACGCCTCATTGGTGATGCGGAGGCGCGGGTCCAAAATCGGATTCTGGACATTGTAGTTGGCGAAGTTCGGGATGACGGCGTGGATCACCTTGAAGATCAGCAGGACGACCGGGTTCTTGGGATGGGCGGGGTCGCTGCTCGGGTCGGCCAGGGCCTCGGTGACGGACGAGGCGCTGCCGAGCAAATAAACGGCGAAGGTCAGGAAGAAGTTGACGAACGGCGACAGGAAGACCGAGAAGAACATGGCGACGGCATTGACTAGGGTGATCGCGAAGACGATCAGCAACAGGCCTTTGCAGACGTTCACCACTTCCTGGTTGAAGCCACGCTCCTTGATTACCATCAGCAGAAGGAACACGAGGGACATGACGGCGACGCTCGCAAGCACGGTCAGCAGGCCGCCCAGGAACTTGCCGCAGACGAACTGGTAGCGGTGGACGGGCTTGGAGAGGATCGTGTAGACCGTGCGCCGCTCGATCTCGGTGGGCAGCAGGTTGATCCCCAGGATAACCGAGATAAAGACGCCGGTCAGCAGGATGACACCCAGGCCAAGGGTTTTGACGACCACGGTGTCGCGCCCCGGCTGGAACGAAGAGTTGGCGGCCCCAGCGACGATGACAAAGGCGGCGACCAGAAGAAAGATAAGCAGTGTGCGGCGGCGGATCGCCTCGCCGAACGTGCCGTTTGCGATGAGCCAAGTAGTATGCATGAAAGATTCCGTTTCCTTTCGCGCGGCTGCGCTTTCCCTATGATACCAAAAAGGGCGGCGGAACGCAAGTATCGGGCAGCTGCCCACAAGGCAATTGCATACGCTGGGAAGGAAAGGAAAGGCGAGGAAGGGCAAGCACGGGAAGTATCGGTGTCGGGTACAATGACCCTACCCATGCATTACCGCATCCCCATCTTTGCCCCCATTCTTCTGGTCCTTGCCCTGCTGCTCCTCGCAGCGCTTTCCGCCACCGCTCAGACCACCGCCCAACCTGGGGTCCTGCGGGAAAAAGTCGCACTCGACGGCCCTTGGCGCTTTGCGGGCGAGCCGCGCGGGTCGCACATCGAGAAGCCGGACTTCGACGACCGCGCCTGGCAGAGCGTCACTGTTCCGCACACATGGGACTCCAAGACCGAGGTGCGGACGCGTAAGGGGGCTTGGTATCGCACCCACTTTGCTTTAGAAGAGGCGGACCAGGGGCATGAGATATTTCTTTGCTTCGCGGGTGCGGCGACAGTCGCTGATGTGTACTTGAACGGCATTCACCTGGGGCAGCACCGGGGAGCCTTCACGCGGTTCCTTTTCGATGTGACGGCGGCGGCGTCTTTCGGCGTGGACAAGGCAGGAGACAATGTGCTGGCGGTGAGGTGTGATACCGACTCGAAGGACACCTCGGACTGCCTGCCCGCCGGCAACGGCAACCAGCTTTACCATGTCTACGGCGGCTTGTACCGCTCGGTCTCGCTGCTCAAGACCGCGCCGGTCCATGTTGACCCGACCGATTATGCCACATCGGGCCTCTATCTGACCCCGCAGGTGATGAATACGGAGGATGCCGGCCTGGGGATGAAAACGCTGGTCCGCAACGACGGCGTGGCCCCCGAAACGGTGACGGTGACCGGCACGGTCCGGGACGCGGAGGGCCGGATTGTCGGGGCGACGACCGAGACGCTGACACTGGGGCCGAAGTCCAGCGGGTTCAGCGCCCGTCTCCTCCATGTCGCCCATCCGCACCTCTGGAGTCCTGCCGACCCATACCTCTATCACGTCACGGCCGAGACGATGGTGAATGGTCAGGCGACGGATTCGGTGACGGAGCGGACCGGCTTCCGCTTCTTCCAGATGACGCCGACCGGCTTCTTCCTGAACGGCGCGCGGACAGACCTGCGCGGAGTGGCAAAGCACCAGGAGACCGAAGAGCACGCCTCCGCCGTCTCCCCCGAGGACCTGCGGCGCGACTGGGATGATCTGCACGACTTGGGCGTGAACTTCGTCCGCCTGGCCCACTACCCCCACGCCGCATTAGAGTACGACCTTGCCGATGAGAAGGGCATCATCGTCTGGGCCGAAAATGGGCACTCCCATCCTGCCGCACCGACCGAAACGGGCGACCGGATCACGCGCGAGATGGTCCGGCAGAACTACAACCACCCGAGTATCTGCTTTTGGAGCATCGGTAACGAGGCCATCCGCAAGGCTTCGGACATCACGACCCTGGAGCACTATGCCGCGACCGTCCGCGCCCAGGACCCGACCCGGCTGATCACCTATGCCAGCAACACGATCTTCCACGCCGACCCTGCTCTGGACTTCGTCGCCGTCAACCGCTACCTCGGCTGGTACGGCGGGGCCATCGCGGCCTTCGACTCCCATGCGGCCACCTACCACTGGATCTCCGAGACCGGCGCGGGCGGGGTGGTTTCCATCCACACGACCTCCCCCGTGCCGACCCACCGGATCAATGTCTATGAGCCGGAGGAATACCAGCAGGAGCTGGCCGAGTCGCGCTGCCAGAGCGTCTTCCGCACACTGTCCGGCCAGGTGCCGCTGTTCACCTGGTGGACCTTCCGAGACTTCGGCGACCCGCGCTACAAGGGAGTGAACTCGAAGGGCCTCGAAACCTACGGCGCTTTCCATAAAGATATCTACTCCCTATTTCAGTGCTTCCTAAAGCCGCAAACGCCGGTCGTCCACCTGTGCGCCAAGCCCTGGTTTCTGCGCCAGACCGACTCGCCCTTCGACACCCTGGGCGTCAAGGCGTATGCCAATGTCCCCGCGCTCACACTCTCCGTCAACGGGGAGGCAGCGGGGACAATGCAGAACGGCGGCTATGTCCTAGCGGACGGGACGCAGGCGGACAACGTTTTTTTCTGGAGTTCGCCCCTGAAGCCGGGCCGCAACGAGGTGACGGTGGACGATGGAGCGGGCCACACCGACAGCGCGGTGATCTACGCCGAGACCGGAGAAGCGGCCGGCCTGGTCCGGAACCTGACGTCCAGCAACCTGGACAACCCCGCCTACTTCATCGGCGAGCCGGTCCAAGCCGAGTGGCCGGTCTACGACGACTTCGACGGTACGGGCGACAACACCTTCCACGCAATCCCCCCGGTCCTCCAGGGTGCCCAATGGATCACGATGGGCCGGCCAAGCAAGCCTGGGAACCGGACGACTTTGGACTTCCAGATCGCCCCGGACGCCGGAGCCGTAGATGTCTTCCTGATGTTTTCCCTGCCGTCCGCCGCCAACCTGGTCAACGCGCACCCCGCCAAGCCGCCCCGGCCCAAGGCTTCCCCAGCCAAGACCGCCTCCCTGCCCGTCCTCCCGCCCATGCCCCCCGATTTCCTATCAGAGTTTGCCGATACGGGCGTGCGGGGCACCTGGCGCGACAACGCCTTGAACCTCGTCCCTTATGCCCTCTATCGCCGCACCGCCCACGGCGGCGAGGCAATCCACATCCCCGGCGCAACCCTGGGCTATGTCGTGCTGGTCAAGCCGCACGCCGCCCCCTAACCGAACCTATTTAGCGACGTCCTCGGTGTAGGGGCGCCGCTTGCCGTGCCCTCGTTCCCTGCCGTGCCCTCTTTCCTCTTCCTCGCTCTCTGTCCTCCGACGCAGGAAGGGCGCGGCAAGCGGTGCCCCTACGTCCTCTCCGGCTCCCCCAAAATAAGAAGCATGAGAGCGCACTTTGTGCCTACAGGCGACGAGCGACAGGAGCCGGGCGGTCTCCCCCTGCGTCAGAGGGAACACGGTCTTTGACCACTACTACCTGCTATGCTTCTGGGGTTGAGGCAGCCTGGCTTGGGACCGATCCAAGAGCGCTTTGAGCTGCCAGCCCTGGTATGCGCGCCATAAGTTCCCGACACAACTCAGGAGAAGCAGGGAAAAGAAAACGAGTTTACCCTGCGGCAGGGACGACCAGGCGTGCGATGCCCCAAAGTACTCGACCAGCCCGACTGCGACCATCAGCATTGCCACGAAAACATGAAACCAGCGGTAACGCACACGCTCCATCTGCTTCTTGGTGAAGGTCACGGGGCTTTCCAGGAACTGGTGTTGAATTGCAGGCGGCCAAACTGTAGGAGGGACTTCGGAAGGGCCGTCTTCGCCGTGGCTGATGTCTCCGCTCATGTGTGGCTCCTCGCGGGTTTCGTCCCGCACCGGACTGCTGCGCGCGGCGCTACGAGGAAGTGATGTAGACTGCGCGGACCGGGTCCTGGCCCGGCGCGGAGACCTCCAAATAGTAGGTCCCGGCGCTTTCCAGATCGTAGTCGTCCTTGCGGCGCACGCGCCAGACATTGACTCCCTGGCCGGAGACCGTGATGTTTTGCTCCTCGTTGCCGCCGGTGTCGGTCCCGCGCGCCTCCTTGTAGCGGTGGAGGGCCACGGTGAACTGCGACGGGGGCGGGGTCGGCCCGGCCCAGGACAGCACGAAGGCGGTGTTTTTGGGGATGTTGACCGAACCGGGGGCGGGAACGGTGGTCAGGCCCGAGAGGCTGCTGCCCGTGCCGGAGATGACCGTCTGCGTACTCTGGTTGCCCGCGACCGTCGGCCCGCCGTCGGCGATGAAGGCGGCCTGCTGGGTGTCGCCCGCGCCCGAATGCAGGTCCAAATAGTAGATGCCACCGGTGTCGAGCTGGAAGCCGTCTTTGCGCCCAACGTTGTAAACGAAGCCCGGCCCCTGCCGCGACACGAAGATGTTCTGAGTGCTGGTGTCTTTGGACTCGCCGCCGCGCGGCTCGAGGTAACGCCGCAGCAGGGCGCCGAAGGTGGCGGGCGGGGGCGCAGCGGCGGTCCAGGAAAGCTGGAAAGTAGTCGCCGGGCTGACGAAGGCCGACCCAGTGCGCGGGCCGATCTGCACGTTCTGAAGCCGGCCGCTTGCCCCGGTGCTGATGTCCGAGGGGCCGTTTCCCCCGCCGCCGCCGCCCCCACACCCAGCCAGCATGAGGCCGCCCATCCCCAGGCAGGTCAGGCCGAGAAGACATCCCGCTACGGGCGCTGTCCTGCGGGGCACTGTTCTGCGCTGCATCGTCATGTCCTCCCACCAATCGGCGGCTATATCATGCGACTTTGTCGGTCGCCGGCCCCCAGAAGAAACGGGCGGCGACGAAGGAGCAGACCGCCAGGGCCAAGGCCAGGATGCCGTGCTTGGTGTGATGCGTCATCGCCTCCGCCGTGCCGCTCATGGCATGGCCGGGCAGGAAGCCCGGCAGCGCCTGGGCGGACTGGGTGAAGTACAGCACGGCGGCGACGATGAACAGCAGGCCGACGAGGACGGCAATGCCGGTAGTGAGTTGTTTAGTCTGCAAGTTTCGTGAGTTCCTTGTCCGAGGGTATGAAGGCGTATTGCCGGAGGGAATTGAACCCTCCTCTGGTAGTTCGCGTTTATACTTGCGGATTCCTGCCTCGTCTCGGACGTGCCTGCGCTCCCCCGCTGACGTAAGAGGCTACGACGAACGACATACAGAGGAGAGGTATGCCAAAACTTCGGCGTAATCATTGACCCATTTGATCGCCGCTAAATCGCCTTCGTCTTCGGCAAATGGCAGCCCAGCTATGTAGGCATGATGAGGTGCGTCCTGAACCACATCAAGTCCTCGCTCTAGACTTCACACCCGCCCGACACTGATACTGCAAACGGCTCTCACCCTGTCTCGGTGTGAGAGCCGTGCGGCCTCCACT
>JANLUQ010000025.1:0-3406 GCA_031363565.1 Armatimonadota bacterium
TGGAGTAGTGCAGCATCTCAGTCGGGGTCGCCAGCTTTTCGGCCAGGGCGCGGTCCAGGATGAAGTGATCGCCGAAGGTCTTCATCGCCAGGACGCCGATACCCTTCTGGGCAGCCAGGGGCAGGACCTGGCGGGTGAAAGAGCGAAAATGGGCATCCATGATATTGATAGGCATCTGGACAGTGTCGAAGTGGAAGCCGTGCTTATCGGCCACTTCCAGCATTCTGCGGTGGACGATCGGGTCTTTATGGCCCGTAAACCCGATATGGCGTACCTTGCCGGCCTGTTTTGCCGCCACGGCCGCTTCCAAGGCGCCGCCGGGCGCGAAGATGCGGTCAGGGTCCTCCATGCGGATGATTTCATGGAACTGGATCAGGTCTACATGATCTGTCTGGAGCCGCGTCAAGGATTGTTCCAACTGACTGTTGAACGAGGCCACCGTGCGTCCGTCCACCTTGGTCATCAGGAACACCTTCCGGCGGTAGCCGCCCTGGGCCAGCGCCTTGCCCATGCGGACCTCGCTGTTACCGTTGTTGTAGTCCCAAGAATTGTCTAAAAAGTTGATGCCCCGGTCGACGCCGGTGTGGATGAGTTTGATGCCCTCGGCGTCGCTGTCCGGCTTGCCGATGTGGAAACCGCCCATGCCGATGAGCGAGACCTGCTCGCCAGTGCGGCCTAATGTCCGATAGGGCATGTCGCCCTTGCGGATGCTGGGCGGGGTCGGCGGCATGGCAAGGGCGTCGGGCCGGGGCGCCACGTCTGTCTGCGCGCCCTGTGCCAGCGCGCCGCCGGCAAGGGCCAACCCTGCCGCTGTGCCGGCAAGAGCAGCCCCGCTTTTGAGTAAGTCCCGTCGTATCGTGTCCATGGGTGTTAGCCTCGCTTCAAAGGCTCCATTCCAAATCTATGCATTTTCTACCCAAGGTTTCCGGTTATGAACCGCCGGGTAAAGTGTCCCTGACAACCCCCTGAAGAACAGAAAAACCGAGGACAACTTTATGACCAAGACAAAGGGCTATGCTGCACAGAGCGCGACAACGCTGGTAGTACCATTTGAATTCGAGCGGCGCGAGCCGGGGGCAGGCGATGTCCAGATCGAGATCTTGTTTTGCGGAGTCTGCCACTCGGACCTGCATCAGGTGCGCGATGAGTGGGGCGGGTCTATCTACCCAATGGTGCCGGGCCATGAGATCGTCGGGCGGGTCACGCAGGTCGGCGCCGATGTCACGAAGTTCGCCGTCGGCGACCTGGCAGGGGTCGGATGCATGGTGGACAGCTGCCGGGAATGCGAGAGCTGCCAAGCCGGGCTGGAGCAGTACTGCGACCGCAGCCAGACGGTCTTCACCTACAACAGCCGCTTCCCAGACGGGACGCCGACGTATGGGGGTTACTCCCAGAGCATCGTCGTCCGCGAAACCTTCGCCTTGAAGATCTCGCCCAAGCTGGACCTGGCCGCGACCGCGCCGCTGCTGTGTGCCGGGATCACCACCTATTCCCCGATGAAGCATTGGAACGTCCAGCCGGGCCAAAAGGTCGGCGTCGTCGGCCTGGGCGGGCTGGGACATATGGCCCTGAAATTCGCCCATTCGTTCGGCGCGCATGTCACCCAGTTCACGACCTCGCCCGGCAAGGAGGAAGACGCACGCCGATTGGGTGCCGACGCCGTGGTGCTGACGCGCGATCCCGAAGCGCTGAAGGCGCTGGCCGGCACATTTCACTTCATCCTGGACACGGTCTCGGCCCCGCACGATCTGAACATGTACCTTTCGATGCTCCGGCGCGACGGCAGCATGGTCCTGGTGGGCCTACCGGAGGACCCAGCCCAGGTTTCGGCTTTCCCACTGGCGGGCAAGCGGCGCTCGCTGGCCGGCTCGAACATCGGCGGCGTCCAGGAGACGCAGGAGATGCTGGACTACTGCGCCGAGCACGGCATCGTCAGCGACATCGAGATGACCCCGATCAGCAAGGTAAATGAAGCCTATGAGCGAATGCTCAAGAACGATGTCAAATACCGATTCGTCATTGACATGGCCTCACTGAACGCCTGAAACGCACCCACGCAACTGAAACGCACCCGCACGACGGACCAACCTATGCAAACACTTTCCCGGTTCCTCCCGGTCAACGCCGAACCAGGACCCGAGACACCGACTCTGGAAGAGAAATACAAGGCCCTGCGCGAGAGCCTGCAGTCGCTGGGCGCGGTCGTCATCGGCTTCTCGGGCGGGGCGGACAGCGCCCTGCTCGCCAAAGTCGCCCATGATGTGCTGGGAGACCACGCGCTGGCCGTGATCGCTCTGTCGGAGTCCTACCCAAAGCGCGAGCGCGACGACGCCCTGGCCCTGGCAGCAGCCATCGGCGTGCCCGTCCTGACGGTGGAGGCGCGCGAGTTGGAGGACGAGAACTACGCCTCCAACCCGACCAATCGCTGTTACTACTGCAAGGCCGAGCTGTTTACGCATCTGGCACGGGTGGCCGAGGAGCACGGCATCCATTGGATCGCCTACGGGGCAAACCACGACGACCTGGGCGATTATCGGCCTGGTCAGACGGCAGCGCAGGAGTTTGGGGCGCGTGCCCCGCTGCTGGAAGTGGGCATGACCAAGGCGGAGATCCGGCACCTGTCCAAAGCCCTGGGGCTGGCGACCTGGGACAAGCCCGCGCTGGCCTGCCTGTCCTCACGGTTTCCTTACGGGACGCGCATCACAGCCGAGCTTCTGGCCCGGCTGGATGCCGCCGAGGATTTCTTGAGGCACGATCTTGGCTTTCGGCAGGTGCGCGTCCGCCATCACGACTCGATCGCACGGCTGGAAGTGGACCCTGCGGAGATGAACCGGCTGCTCGACCCAAACCTGCGCGGGCAGATCAGCGAGCGTCTGAAGGCGCTGGGGTATACCTACGTCGCCGTCGAGCTGGGCGGCTACAAGAGCGGCAGCCTGAATGCGGGTTTGGAGACAGGGCATGGACATTGACCGCCTGGCCGCACTGCTGGGCGGCGTCCAGAGCGGCGAGGTCGGGGTCGCCGATGCTTTAGAGCGGCTGCGGTCGCTGCCTTACGACAGCGTCGGCGACTTCGCCCAATTGGACACGCACCGGGCCGTCCGAACGGGGGCACCGGAAGTCGTCTACTGTCCCGGCAAGTCCGAGGAGCAGGTGGCGGCCATCATGCAGCGGCTCCTAACCCATTCGGACCGCGTCCTGGCGACACGGGCCACGGCGGCGCAGTTCGCCGCGGTTCGGGACGTGCTGCCTCAGGCCGTCTACCATCCCCTCCCCCGGCTTATTACAGTCGGTGAGCCGCCTATGCCAACCAACCCCGAGCGCTATGTCGCCGTGCTGACAGCAGGAACGGCGGACACCTCGGTCGGCGAAGAAGCGGCCCTGACTTTGGAGTGGCACGGGAGCCGGG
>JANLUQ010000047.1:0-11510 GCA_031363565.1 Armatimonadota bacterium
CGAGGAAGTGTTCTCGGAAGAGAAGCAATTGCTGCTAAACCCGAAGGCGAGCGAGCAGAGCCTGAAGCAAGCCTTGCGGAACCGGTCCCTGCTCCAGCGTCCCGACATGGTGATCACGCCGCACATCGCGTTTGACAGTGCGGAGGCTGTGGAGCGCATCCTGGACACGACGATCGCCAATATCAAGGCATTCCGCAAGGGCGAGCTGCAGAACCGGGTGCATGACTGATGAAGGCAATATACTGATGATGAAGGCGATGGTCTCGGCCGAGCCTGGCAGGGCGGGGGAACGAGCGACTGTCAGGCCCTCGCCCTTCCTGGGCAAACCAGAAGGATATGTTCTATGGCTTCACAGACGATGCCCCGTGCGGCAGCTCCCGGCAGCCCGAAAAACAAAGGTCCTAAGGGGGACGGGGTGCGCTACCCGCAGGATCGCCGTCAGGCGGTCTGGATTCGGTCCCCGCTGTTTGCCCTGCTCATCGCGTTGGTTCTGACCCCGTTTGCCCTCGCTTGGGGACAATACCTGCTGTTCGGCCTACCCTCCGTCCACGTCTTCACGCCGGTGGAGTTGCGCGGCTCAGCGGCTGGGCATGGCTTCCCCGCTTGGCTGCGGCTGGCTCACTACGCTAACTTCCTGCTGATGCTGCTGATCATCCGCAGCGGTCTGTCCATCTTGTGGGATCACCCCCGACTCTACACCAATGTCCACTGCACCCCCGGCACGGAATGGATGCGTTTCACGCCGATAAAAGTCCCCACGGACCGGCTCTATACGGCTAACGAAGACCAGCGTTACCTGTCGCCCTGGCTCGGCCTGCCCGGCTTCCGCCATACCATCGGCATGGCACGGCACTGGCACTTTCTGAGCGACTTGCTCTGGATCGTCACCGGCCTTGTTTACATCCTCCTGCTGTTCACCAGTGGTCACTGGGCGCGGATCGTGCCCACCTCTTGGCACATCTTTCCCGAAGCGTGGGCCACTTTCGTTCACTACGCCACGTTCCACCTGCCGCCGGAGCCGGACGGCTTCTACCGATACAATGCTTTGCAGCAGATCGCCTACTTCGCCGTCCCGTTCGTCCTGGCACCCCTATCACTGCTGACTGGCATCGCCATGTCGCCCGCCTTCGACAACCACTTCAAGTGGTATCCCAAGCTCTTTGGCAGCCGGCAGGGGGCGCGCTCGCTGCACTTCCTGCTGCTGGCCGGCTACGTCGCCTTCCTCGTCGTCCATGTGTCGCTGGTCTTTGCGACCGGCAGTCTCCGCAATATGAACCACATCGTTCGGGGGACAGACGATACCGATCCGCTAGGCTTGATCCTTGGACTGGCCGGGATCGCCGCCGTCGCCGCTGCCTGCGCCGTCGCATATTGGCTCTCCTGGAACCGCCCCCATGCCGTGCAGCAGGCCGCAAAGCACACGGTCGGGGCGCTGCTGGTGCGCGGGCTGAACCCGCTGGAGCCGAGGGCGGAGTATGCGCGTGCCGACATCTCGCCGCGCTTCTGGCCCAATGGCCCGCTGCCAACCTCGGAAGAATGGCTCGGCTTGGCCGCCGGGGACTTCAAGGATTACCATCTGCGCGTGTCTGGGCTAGTGGACAATCCGGTTGAGCTATCGCTGGAAGACTTGAGGGCGATGACCAAACAGGAGCAGACGACGATGCACCACTGTATCCAGGGCTGGTCGGGGATCGCCGAGTGGGGCGGGCCGCCCATGACAGCACTGATGGAGCTTGTCCAGGTTCAGCCCGGCGCAAGGGTCGGCGTGTTCTACTCCTTCGGCGACAGTCACTCCGGCAAGCAGTATTACGACACGCACACGATGGAGAACCTGCGGCATCCGCAAAGCATTCTTGCCTATGAGATGAACTACGAGACGCTGGGGGCTGTGTACGGCGCACCGCTGCGGCTGCGGGTGGAAAATCAGCTTGGCTACAAGATGGTCAAGTGGATCACGGCCATCGAGTTCGTCGCCAGCGAGAAAGATGTGGGCGCGGGCTATGGCGGCATCAAACAAGATGAAGAGTATTTCGACCTTATTGCGGACATCTGAAGGGGGCCTGACCATACACAAGAACATGCGGGAGATAGAGCAAGACAGCGACGACCAGTTTGCCGTCAAGAGTGTCTGCACAAGAGCGTCTGCAAAGGGGCGCAGAGCGAGGCGGTCCTGCTGTTTCTGAACCCCGGTCAGGAAATGCCATCGCACCCGCACGAACGATTCGAGGTCGTCCTAGTGCCGTATATTGGGTAAGGAGTGATGACCGTGAACAGCGAAAAAGACGTCGCCCTTGTGCCGGAGACACTTCACTATGAGCCGGCAGGCAGCATGTTCTGTATCCGGAACACGGGGGATGGTCCTTTGCGGGCGTTGATCACGCTCATTCGGACCGAGGCATAATACCATGAACAAACCATTCATCATGACGGACAACCGCAGCGATCCACAGGCCGAAACCGAAGTCGGGGTGCTCTACCCGGCGGAAGTGTATGAGCAGGAGCCGAGCGCCCCACCCGTCACCCGCCTCCACGACATCGTGGACGGGGACCGGAACGAAGAAGTGACGGTACTCAGTCGGTGGGCTGGGGCGAGCAGCGAGGATCCTGCTGGCAGCGGCGTTCCCAGTGCCGAGACGCAGCACCGTCAGCACGGCGAAGGTCTCGCTGAATGAGAGCAATGGTCTTAAGTCAGCCCGGTTCCATCGAGAGCGCCCCGCTGCGTCTCATGGATCTGCCCATGCCTGAGCCGGGGCCAGGGGAGATATTGATTAAGGTCGAGGTCTGCGGCGTCTGCCGGACCGACCTGCACGTCACCGAGGGCGACCTGCCTCCGCACCGGCAGCCGATTATCCCCGGCCACGAGATCGTCGGGCGGGTCGCCGGGCGCGGCTCGGACGCGCCCCGCTTCGCCGAGGGCGACCGGGTGGGCGTCGCCTGGCTGGGCGGGACCGACGGCACCTGCCCCTACTGCCTTCGGGGCGACGAGAACCTGTGTGACGCGCCCACGTTCACCGGCTATGATGTCCCCGGCGGTTACGCCGAATACGCCGTCGCCCGCGAGGACTTCTGCTACCCGCTGCCAGGCGCGGTCTCGTCGCGCGAGGCCGCCCCATTCCTGTGTGCAGGGATTATCGGCTACCGGGCGCTAATGCGCGCCGATCTCCCGGCGGGCGCCCCCCTGGGCCTGTACGGCTTCGGCGCGTCGGCCCACATTCTGATCCAGATCGCGCGGCACCGGGGCAGCGACGTTTATGTGTGTACGCGCGAGGAGCATCATCAGGCACTGGCCCTGGAACTGGGTGCGGTCTGGGCCGGAGGCGCGGACGCCGCCCCGCCGGTGAAGCTTCGGGGCAGCATCCTGTTCGCCCCCGCCGGCCCGCTCGTCCTGCCCGCCCTGGCGGCCTTAGACAAGGGCGGGACGCTGTCTCTAGCCGGCATCTATATGACGCCGGTCCCCGAGATGGACTACGACAAGTATCTTTTCCGGGAACATACTCTTCGGAGCGTCACGGCCAACACGCGGCAAGACGGGCAGGAACTGCTCAAACTTGCCGCTGAGATCCCCCTGCATACGCAGACGACGGAGTTCCCATTGGAACAAGCGAATGAGGCATTACAGGCCCTCAAGCATGACCGGATCAACGGCGCGGCCGTCCTCCGCGTTTCTGGAGAGGAGTAGGACCCACTGATGAACAGTACACCCAACGACAACGCAGACCGGGACAAGGCAAAGGCATATTTAGTCGGCGGCGGCATCGCCTCGCTGGCAAGCGCCGCCTACCTCATTCGGGATGGCGGCGTGCCGGGCGCGAACATCACCATCTTCGAGGAGGGCGGCGTTCCTGGCGGCAGCCTGGACGGCGCGGGGGCAGTGGGACACGACTATGTGGTGCGCGGCGGGCGGATGTTCACCGAAGAGGCCTACACCTGCACCTTCGACCTGCTCTCGTTCATTCCCTCACTCACCGCCCCCGGCCGGTCCGTCAAGGACGAGATCTATGAGTTCAATGCCCGTATCAAGACCGACTCGCACGCGCGGCTGGTGAGGCGCGGCGAGAAGTTGGACGCCTCCGCGCTGGGACTGAGTAACCGAGACCGGCTGGACCTGATTGCGGTCATGGCCGAGTCCGAGGATGCCCTGGGCGCGAAGCGGATCGAGGACGTATTCGCGGCGGCCTTCTTCAAGACCAACTTCTGGCTGATGTGGTGTACGACGTTTGCCTTCCAGCCCTGGCACAGCGCGGCCGAGCTGAGGCGGTATCTGCTCCGGTTCCTCCAGGAGTTCCCCCGCATCCACACACTGGCGGGGGTCCGGCGTACGCCCTACAACCAGTATGACTCCCTCGTCCGTCCGCTCACCCGCTGGCTTATGGAGCAGGGCGTCCGAATCGTGCTGGGCGCACAAGTCACGGGCCTCGACTTTAAGTATGGCCCGGACGGCAAGGGTGTTGAGGGGATACACACGCTGCACGGCGGGACCCGGACCGAGTTCGCCGTCGAGGCGGGCGATCTGGTCTTCGTCACCAACGGCTCGATGACGGCGGCTTCCAGCCTGGGTACGATGACGACGCCGCCCAGTCTGGGGACCAAAAAGGAGGGCGGGGCGTGGGCGCTTTGGGAGTCGCTGGCGAAGGACCATTCGGACTTCGGCAGGCCCGCGGTTTTTGATGGGAACGTCGCCGAGTCGAAGTGGCTGTCCTTCACCACCACCCTGCGCGACCCGGCCTTCTTCGGGCTGATGGAGCGGTTCACCGGCAACGCGGCCGGCACCGGCGGCCTGGTGACGTTCACAGACTCCCACTGGCTGATGTCCATCGTGCTGCCGCACCAGCCACACTTCCTCAACCAGTCTTCGGACGTCAATGTCTTCTGGGGCTACGGCTTATTCCCCGACGAGGAAGGCAACTACGTCAAGAAGAAGATGTCGGACTGCACCGGTGAGGAGCTTCTGATCGAGCTTGGCTACCACCTGCGCTTCGACGACCACATCCCGCTGCTGCTGAAGACCTCGGACTGCATCCCCTGCCTGATGCCGTTCATCACGAGCCAGTTCATGCCTCGGGTGAAAGGCGACCGCCCGCTGGTGCGTCCGACCGGGACCACCAATATCGCGTTCATCGGCCAATACTGCGAAATGCCTGACGACGTGGTCTTCACGGTGGAATACTCGGTGCGGTCGGCGCAGACGGCTGTCTACTCTCTATTGGGCGTTGATAAAGAGGTGTCCCCCCTCTACAAAGCCCAGCACGATGTCGGAGTGCTGCTCACTTCACTGAAAACCCTGTTCCACTAGGGCGCCCAAACTGCGCCCACATTTGAAAGACGACTATGATGGAAAACTATTTAACCCTTCTATGGCGGCGGTTTTCGGCCCAGGACTCAAAAGGGAATGTGGAGATCGAGCGACTGGCCGCCCTCCAGCAGACCGCAGCCAACCGGCGCACGGAGTATGCGGAAATGAAAACGCAGGCCGCGCTGGCGGGCGCGGCCGCCCCCCCCGGCCAACTGGCCGCCAGCCGAGAGCGGATGGAGGAAGCGGAGACGGCACACACCGCTGCCCTTCAGGCGTGGGAAAACAAGCAGTCCCGGCAGAAGTCGCGCTGAAGGCAATCGCACGGCAGATACCATCACTGCCGGCTAATAGCTTCAACGGATGGAATCTTATATGGCGTGTCTTGGCTTGGTCGGCGCAGGCGCTGGACTGGCAGTATGCTCCAATCGAGTCTGTTGGGACCGTAAGACGCTGCAGCTTGTTGAGGAGCTTAGAGTGTGCCTAGAAAGAGGATCGGGCGACTGAAGTCGCGGCAACAAAGGCATGAAACCTGCCTTCGCAGGTTAATATAGATTAATACAGAGTTCGGAGTCTGCGAAGGCAGAGGCTTTAGTGGGGTGACTTTGTGCTTTTGTTGCCGCGACTTCAGTCGCCCGCTCTTCTTTTTAGACACATCCTAAACCCGATCGCGCTTCTGCCGTCCTTGTGCCTTGCCTGGAGTGCGATAGACGAAAACAAAGGCTTGGCCACGCTGACGGACTACGGCACGACCCACTCCTTAGAGTTCCGCTTCAATGACGCTGGCGAAGTCACAAGATCGTCGAGGTCGAGTACGGCTACTCGGCGTGAGGAAACGATCCAAATGACAGACACAGACGACGTGCAGGCAGACACGAGCCTGCCTTCCCGCCGAAAACTCAGTCGCCGCCGGTTCCTCGCGGTCGTCGCTGCTGCCGGGACGACCGCCGCCGTGGGCGAGGCACTTGTGACTTATGCCCCCTGGCAGGACTATGAGGCGCAGGCGCGGCGCACCTGGGGCACCCCCTTCCAAACCGGGGCGGCTGTCCCGGCACAGATGCGCGAGCTGGTCCGTTACGCCACCTTGGCCCCAAGCGGGCACAACACGCAGCCCTGGTTATTCGCGGTCCGGGGGAACACGATCCGTATATCGCCCGACTATTCCCGGCGTCTGCCCGCCGTGGACCCGCAGGACCGGGAACTCTGGATCAGCCTCGGCTGTGCCCTGGAAAACCTGGGAATCGCCGCCAGTGCCGCCGGGTATGGAACGGATGTCACCTATCCCAGCCCGGACGCGGACCACATCACTCTTCACCTGTCGAGGTCATCTGCCCACGGCCCCGCCGCGCTCCTGGAAGCCATCCCACGCCGGCAGAACAATCGGTCCGTGTATGACGGGCGGCCTGTTCCCCCTGCCGAGACGAAAAAGATGGAGGCCATCACATCCGGCGCGGGCGTCT
This sequence comes from Armatimonadota bacterium, assembly GCA_031363565.1. Taxonomy (GTDB): domain Bacteria; phylum Armatimonadota; class Armatimonadia; order Armatimonadales; family Capsulimonadaceae; genus JANXMY01. Next base: position 6,751 of record JANLUQ010000047.1, read on the forward strand.
CCACGCTGATCTTTACGGACCCAACCCACAAAGAAGCGATCATCGAATACATAAAGGCGGGCGACCGGCGTCAGTTCGGCGACCCGGCCTTCGTCGCTGAACTCGTCTCCTGGATTCGGTTCAACAAGCCCGAAGCGCTCCACAGCCTGGACGGACTATACACACGCTGTACCGGCAACCCGGATGTCCCGCGCTGGTTGGGTCGGCGGTTCCTCTCGGCCGCAAGCGCCGGGCAGCAGGCCGACACGTCCGCGCAGAAGGCGCGCAGCTCGTCGGGCCTCATCGTGATCGCCGCCGCCGCAGACGACAAGCGCCACTGGATCGAAACTGGGCGGTTGTACGAGAGGCTCGCGCTGACCTTGACGGCGTCGGGCATTCAGGTGGCGTTCCTCAACCAGCCCGCCGAGGTCCCCGGACTGCGCTGCCAGTTCCAGAGCTACTTGAGGCTGGGCACGGCGCAGCCGCAACTGCTGCTGCGGTTCGGCTATGCGGACGCACTGCCGCACTCCCTGCGCCGCCCCGTGGAACAAGTCCTTGTTTGATCCAGGAGAATCCGCGTGACCGTAATCGCTTCCGCAGCCCCGACTGCCCCCGAAGCCTCAGCGGGCCTGACGACGCAGCAGGCGAAGAGCCTTCTGACCCAGTACGGCGAGAACGCGGTCGCCACCGAGAAGCCGCACCCACTCCGGGCCTTGCTGGGCAAGTTCTGGGGGCCGATCTCCTGGATGCTGGAAGCCGCTGTCATCCTGGAACTGGTGCTGCACAAGCCCTTCGAGGCGGCGGTCATCGGTGCCCTCCTGGTATTCAACGCCGTCCTCAGCCTGCTGCAGGAGGGCCGGGCGGGACGGGCGGTCGCCATGCTCCGTCAGAAACTCACCATCCAAGTGCGCGTCCGCCGCGACGGGGCCTGGCAGACGCTCCCGGCCAGCGCCCTCGTGCCAGGCGACCTGGTCCACCTCGGCATGGGAGATCTCGTCGCTGCGGATGTGCATCTGGTGGACGGCCACGTCCTGGTCGACCAGTCCGCCGTGACGGGCGAGTCCGAACCCGTCGAGGCTGGGACGGGAGCCGATGCGTTCATGGGCAGCCTGATCAAGCGGGGGGAGGCGACCGGGCTGGTCACTGCCACCGGCAGCCGCTCCTCTTACGGCAAGACCGCCGAGATCGTGCAGACGGCGGGGGCCAAGGGCCACCTGCAGGGGATGATCTTCGGCATCGTGCGCTCCCTCATCCTGGGCGACATTGCCCTGGCCGCCGTGCTGCTGCTCTATGCGCTTCTCACCCATCTGCCGCTCCGGGAGGTGGTTCCATTCTGCCTGATCCTCCTCGTCGCCTCCGTCCCGGCCGCCCTCCCGGCGATGTTCACGCTCTCCGCCGCGCTGGGCACACAGGAACTCGCGAAACGCGGCGTTCTGGTGAGCCGTCTGGCGGCGATCGAAGAAGCGGCGGCGATGGACGTTCTGGCGACGGACAAGACGGGGACGCTGACCAGAAACGAATTGTCGCTGTCCGCCGTGCAGCCGGTCTCGTCCCACACCGAAGAGGAGGTGCTGCGGTTTGCCCTGCTGGCGTCGGACGACGCGACGAAGGACCCGATTGATCTGGCGATCCTGACCGCCGCGAAGGACCGGAAGATCGCGACGGCGGGCTTTGATCGCCAGAAGTTCGTCCCCTTCGACCCGGCCACCAAGCGGTCCGAGGCGACCGTCCGGCACGGGGCGGACACCCTGTACGTTGCCAAAGGAGCGCCGGCAGTCATCGCCGCGCTCACCGCAGACAAGAACCCGCCGTGGCTCAAGGACGCCGAGGCGCTCGCGGCCAAAGGCTTCCGGGTGCTCGCTGTCGCTGCCGGACCAGAGAAGGCGCTGGCGTCGGTGGGCTTGATTGCCCTGCTGGACGCGCCGCGCGAGGACGCCGCCGCCCTCGTCAAAAGCCTCAAAGACCTCGGCCTGCGGGTGCTGATGGTGACGGGGGACGGCCCGGCGACGGCGACCACCGTCGCCGCCCAGGTGGGGATCACCGGTCCGCTCTGCCCGCCGGAGCGCCTGCACACCGGCCTTGACGCTGCCGCCCAGGATTGTGACGTTTTTGCCGGCATCTTCCCGGAAGACAAGATCCACTTGGTGGAAGCCCTGCAAAAAGCCGGGCACGTCCTGGGCATGACCGGCGATGGCGTCAACGACGCGCCCGCACTCAAGCAGGCCGAGGTGGGGATCGCCGTCGCCAGCGCCACCGATGTCGCCAAGGCCGCCGCCAGCGCCGTCCTGACCAACCCCGGCCTCGGGGACGTCGTCGCGGCGGTCGAGACCAGCCGCCGCATCTACCAGCGGATGCTGACATACACGCTCAACAAGATCATCAAGACGCTGGAGATCTCCCTGTTCCTGACCCTAGGCGTCCTGCTGACCCACAGCCTGATAATCACGCCGCTGCTGATGATCCTGCTGCTGTTCGCCAACGATTTCGTGACCATGTCCATCGCGACGGACAACGTTTCCTTCTCGAAGCGGCCGGAACGCTGGGACGTCCGCTCCCTGTTCCTGACCGCTCTCCCACTCTCCTTCCTGAGCCTGCTGCTGTCGGTGGGCGTCCTGATGGCCGGGCGAGTTCTTCTTCATCTGTCACCGGTGCAGGTACAGACGCTGGTATTTCTGACACTGGTTTTCAACGGCCAGGGGATGGTCTATCTGGTTCGGGAGCGGTCGCACCTGTGGCGCTCCTGCCCAAGCCGCTGGCTGCTGCTGAGTTCGGCGGCGGCGGTCGCCGTTGTGAGCCTCCTGGCGACTTTCGGCCTCCTGGTAGCCCCGCTGGCCCCGGCCGTCGTGGGCGGGCTGCTGTTATTGACTCTGCTGTATCTGTTCGGGGTCGATTTCCTGAAGATCCTCCTGTTCCAGCACTTCGGCGTTCATGCGGACTCCTCGCCACTGGGGGGAACATTAGGATGACACCGACCGTTCTGCTCCCACCCGGCAAAGAACCCGTGCTGTTCTGGAGCGTTCCGACAGCCGACCTGCTGACGCAGCTCAAAACGACCGTGCAGGGCTTGACCCAGGCCGAAGCGTTGGGCCGCCTTAGGGGCGGGGCGGGCATGGCGAAGCCGCACCCGCTTTGGAAGATGCTGCTCCTGCTGCTGGGCCAGTTCAAAAGCCCGATCATCCTTATCCTGATCTTCGCCGCCCTGCTGTCTCTGTTTCTCCACGACACCACCGACGCCGTAATCATCCTCCTCATCGTCCTGGTCAGCGGCTTTCTGGGCTTCTGGCAGGAGCGTGGGGCGGCCGACGCCGTGCAGAAACTGCTTGCCGTGGTGCAGATCAAGGCGACCTGTGAGCGGGACGGCAAGCCGATTGATGTTCACACGGACCAAGTCGTGCCGGGCGATATCGTCCTGCTCCACGCGGGCGACATCGTGCCCGCCGATTGCCTGCTCGTCGAGTCCAAAGACCTATTCGTCAACGAGGCTGCCCTGACCGGCGAGACGTTCCCGGTCGAGAAGTCTCTAGCGACACTGCCCGCCGACACGCCGCTTGCAAAGCGCACCAACAGCCTGTTCCTGGGGGACCAGTGTCGTCAGCGGGACGGCGAAGGCTCTGGCGGTGCTGACGGGCCGGGCCACCGAATTCGGCAAGGTCTCGCAGACCTTGACACGCAAGCCGCCCGAGACCGAGTTCGAGTCGGGCATCCGGCACTTCGGCTACCTGCTGATGGAGGTGACGCTGCTGCTGGTCCTGGGCATCTTCGCGGCCAACGTCTATTTCCACCGGCCCGTGCTGGAGTCCCTACTGTTCTCGCTCGCCCTGGCGGTCGGGCTGACCCCGCAGCTTTTGCCCGCCATCATCAGCATCAACCTCGCCCACGGCGCGAAACGCATGGCGGCCGAGAAGGTCATCGTCAAACGGCTGGCCGCCATCGAGAACTTCGGCAGCATGGACGTCCTCTGCACGGATAAGACTGGGACACTGACCGAGGGGACGGTACACCTGCACTCGGCGGTGGACGTCTGCGGGAGCGACAGCGCCAAGGTGCTGCTTTACGCTTTCCTCAATGCGAAGTTCCAGAGCGGCTACGCCAACCCCATTGACGAGGCGGTCGTCGCCTTCAAGCCGCTTGATGTGTCCGGCTACACGAAACTCGACGAGGAGCCTTACGACTTCGTCCGCAAGCGTCTGAGCGTGCTGGTCACCGTGGGCGACAAGCACCTGATGGTGACCAAGGGCGCGCTGGCGAATGTGCTGGAAGTGTGTTCAACAGCGGAGACGGCGGACGGGAAGGCCGCGCCGCTCGACCCGCTGCGGGCGCAGATCCAGACGCAGTATGAATCCTTCAGCGGGGCTGGCTACCGCACTTTAGGCATCGCCTACCGCGATGCCGGAACGGAAACGACGATCGGCAAGGACCGCGAAGCCGACATGACGTTTCTTGGCTTCCTGACCCTGTTCGACCCGCTGCAAGACGGCATTATCGCCTCGCTCCAATCCCTGCGCGACTTGGGCGTCTCGCTCAAGCTGATCACCGGCGACAACGCCCTGGTCGCCGCCACCGTCAGCAAGGAGGCCGGGATGAGCGACCCGCGGATCGTCACCGGCGGCGACCTGCGCCACATGAGCACGGAAGCGCTGACGCAGCGCGCGCCCACCGTGGACGTGTTCGCCGAGGTGGAGCCGAACCAGAAGGAGCGGATCATCCTGGCCCTGAAACGGGCAGGCCACGTCGTCGGCTACATGGGGGACGGCATCAATGACGCCTCCGCCCTCCACGCC
>JANLUQ010000064.1:0-2264 GCA_031363565.1 Armatimonadota bacterium
CAGTAGTAGGCCAGGCACGTCGCGATCAATAGTCGGCAAAGCCGCGCCGGGTCGCTCAGATGGCTGTGGCACAAGTAAAAGCCGCGGCTCTTCTGGTCCGAAAAGAACGTCTCAATGCCGAAGCGCTTCCTGTACCAGAAGTGGGCTTCCTCCAAGAAGTCCAGGTTGGTGACCAGAAGCAGCGGCTCCTTGTGAGTTGTCTCCCAAATGGCTCCCGCCAGCACCGGCCCTAACCGCTGGGCCGTGAACAGAAGGGCGGGCATCTCCACGCAGTCGCCCGGCTGCAAGTCGAGATGCGCGAAGGAGAAGGTCTCTTCGGGCCAGTCGGCTTCGGCCAGAAGTGTGTTCTTGGCCGTGCGGCAGACGTAATGCCAGCCTGCGTTCGTGATGTCTTGAAGCAGGTCGCAGCCGTCGAACTCCCCGTCGCCGAGGAAGATCACTTCCCGGTTCGCAGGGATAAGGCTCTGGACCTGAGCCAGCAGCGATTGGTGACGCTCCTGCGTGAAATGACCTTTAGGTGCTTTGGTGACCAGCCAACAGAGAGGCAAGGCTCTTTTGAGTTTGCCTTGTCGGTAAAGAACACTGAGCATAAGTGCCATGCACCCTCGCCCCACAACGCTGCCGTCCATCACAAGGACGAGGGGGCCGGGTGGTAAGCTCTGGACCAGGGCCTGAGCATAAGGCAGGAAAAACAGTTCCGGCGTGACGTTCTTGTTTTGCAGGAAGCGGGCGAAGCGCTTGCTGCGGCTTTCTCGGTTGCCGCCCTTCGGGCTTGCGCCTTTGGGGACCTCGCTGGCGATGGCGGGCAACTGGCAGCTCTTGCTGCGAATGATACCGCTGATGAGGGCGGCTAAGGTTTGCAGATGCCGGGCCAGATTGCCGGTCGGCTCGGCCGGATAGAGTTGCTTTAGATGCCGGAGTATGGCACAATACCCCAATAAAACCCTAGCGTTTGAGGTTGTCGCTCATTTTGAGGCTCCTGGGGTATCCTTTATTCTCTGGTAGGAACAAAGAATACCCTAGGCGGCAGCCTCAACAGCCCGCAAACAAAAAGTGTACGGTAGTCAATTCTAAGATAAGAATTCAATAGACCTCTTGCGTAAGTCGGGTATCCTGCGTACATGTTCTACGCTGATGCCCGTTTGTTGAAGCCGCCCGTGTTCAAGCGGCTGACCGGCGTCTCGCCGGACACGTTCCAGGCGATGAGGGCGGCCCTCGCCGAGCATCTGCCCACCGGCGGACGCCGGGCCAAGCACTGCTCGGAGGACCGCCTCCTGCTGACCCTGATGTACTGGCGCGAGTACCGCACCTACGCGCACATCGCCCACACCTATGGCCTGAGCGAGTCCGCCGTCTGCCGCACTGTCCATGCGGTCGAGGACGCCCTGCTGCGCTCGGGCGCGTTCACGCTGCCGGGTCGGAAGGCCCTGACCAAGAGCGACATCACGTTCGAGGTCGTCGTGGTGGACGCCACCGAGTGCCCGGTGGAGCGCCCAAAAAAAGGCAGAAACGCTCCTACAGCGGCAAGAAAAGGCGCCACACTCAGAAAGCGCAGGTCGTCGCCGACCCGAAGACCGGGCGGATCCTAGCCACGGCGTTCAGCGCGGGCAAGATGCACGACTTCAAGCTGTTCGGGCGGAGCCGCGTGGCGCTCCACCAGAAGACCGAGTGCCTGGCGGACAGCGGCTACCTGGGGCTGAAGAAGCGCCACGCCAACAGCCGCCTGCCGGCCAAGAAGAGCAAACTGCACCCGCTCACGGGGGAGCAGAAGCAGGACAACCGGCAACTCGCGCGGGAGCGGTTCGTGATCGAACACGTCATCCGCAGCGTGAAGATCTTCCGCATCCTGGCCGAGCGCTACCGCAACCGGCGCAAGCGCTTCGGCCTGCGGTTCAACCTGATCGCCGCCCTTTACAACCTGGGGCGGCCGACCTGAGACTTACGCAAGAGGTCTATTAACGGCCTCCCCAGCACCAGTGCAGTCGGGTTCGCAGCAAATGATCGGGATAATCATAGTCTCACCTGGTAATCATAACCGATGCCAAACCCGCTGCTGCGGGTCATAGGCGATCAAACCGCGCTGCGCCAGATTGGCCCGCGCAGTGCGGAGTTGGTGTTTCCAGAGTGGCTATGGGCTTGTCTGCGTTGCTGTCACGGCCTCCTTCTGACGGTGCTGCCACCGCCGGGCGCTCAGGCCGTTGTGCTCGTCCACCAGCAGCAGGAAGCGCTCTGACAGGTCGATCGCCATCTTCGGGTGTACTCCA
>JANLUQ010000107.1:0-12132 GCA_031363565.1 Armatimonadota bacterium
GTTGGCGAAGTAGCCCAGCGAGAGGTGCGGGGTATAAGTCTGCGACGCCCGGATGCCGAACGATGTCTGAAACGAGGCGTTCAAGCGGCATCGCTCTTCCGCAAACTCTGCAAATGCGGATTGGGAGGCTTCTGTCGGGGAAAGCCGCGCGACGACGACGACATTGCCCCAGATCGCCAGATGGTCGAACCGGAACTCGATGTCCCAATCCTGACGGCGCACCAAAGGGGAGGCTTGGACCAACTCGATGAGTTCATTGAACTCATCAAGTTCCTGCGGCTGCGCCAGAGTATCCGGCAAGCCCGCCAGGAGGCGTTCCAGCGCGGCCCGCCGGTCTGCCGTGACTCTGGCCACATTACCGGCATTCCCCCCGTCCCAGACCGTCACATGGTAGGAAGGCGGTGGGAGCGGGCAGAACAGATACGCCGCTGTCAGCAGGTCCGGGTCCAGGCCGGCCAGCGCGTCTCGCAGGCTTTTATAGAACCCCAGCGCGGCGTCCGTCTCCACGTCACAGGCGAGCGTCAAGCAGGGGCCGGAAGGCGTCAGGCAGTCGCCGGGGTTGTCGAAAAGGATCGAGAACCCGCGGAAGCCCGCCCAGCGCGGGATGAACCCGGCCACCTTCTTGTTTGTAATGCTGAACACGGGCTAGTGTGCCCCGGCCCCCGCCGCCTGAGTACGCTCGATCTGGCGGCGGCGCTGGCGCTGGATCTGGAGGGGCTGCAGGTCCACGCACAGGACGGTCGCGGTCAGGCCACGTTCCTGGATCGCGTCACTGAGCTGCGGGATCAGTTTATGCTCGACAAAATCGGCGTAGACCTCGTTGTAGTTGTAGGTCTCGACGGCGGCAGTCCACTTGATCCCCTGCGAGCGCTCTCCGGCGGGGTAGTAGAACAGGGTCGGCCCGGTGCCGGTGCTCCACTCGATAATCACTTTGGAGGCATCGTGTGCCTTCCAGGCATCGCATTTCGCGCGCAGCGTTTCCATGTCGAACTGGGGTTCCTGATGCAGCTTTCGCTCCATGGGGTTATGTTACTCCTCGCGGGTCGTCGGTTGAAAATGGGGACGGGGTTATTATAGCACACGCGAGGCTGTCACGGCTCGTTCTTCAGGGCAAGCATGGCAGCGTAGACCTCGCGCCGAGACAGCTTCTGGTCCGCGCTGACCGACTTGACGGCATCCCGCTCACTCTGGCCCGCGTCCAGGGCGGCGCGCAGGGCGGTGGGGACATCCACGGGTTCGGGTTCAGGCAGGGGGGCGGCTTCCTCGTCGTCGCTGTCGCCGGCCAGACCCTGGATGACGACGGTGATCTCGCCGCGCGCGGCGTGGGCATCGAAGTGGGCGGCGACCTCAGACAAGGGGCCGCGCACGAACTCCTCGAACTTTTTGGTCAGCTCGCGCCCCACGGCGGCGGGCCGGTCCAGGCCAAAGGCGTCCGCCATCTCGCGCAGGGTCTCGGCGATGCGCTGCGGGGACTCGTAGAAGATCAAAGTCCGCGTCTCGCTGCGGGCGAGGGCGGCGAGCTTGGCGCGGCGGGGGCCTTTGGTGCGCGGCAGGAAGCCCTCGAAGGCGAAGCGGGCGGGGGCCAGGCCGCTGCCGACAAGGGCGCACAGGGCGGCGGAGGCACCGGGGATGGGGACGACGAGGATTTGGGCGGCGAGTGCGGCCCGGACAAGCTCAACGCCGGGGTCCGAGATACCTGGCGTCCCGGCATCGGTGACGAGGGCGATGGTCTGGCCTTCGAGGAGGCGGCGGATCAGGTTCTCGGTCCGTCCGGCCTCGGAGTGCTGGTGGTAGGCGATGAGGGGCGTCGTGATCTCGAAGTGGGACAGCAAGGCACGGGTGTGGCGGGTATCCTCAGCGGCCACCAGGTCGGCCTCACGGAGGAGGCGCAGGGCGCGCAGAGTAATGTCCTCGAGGTTGCCGATGGGCGTAGCGACGATGTAGAGCGTTCCAGGCATGATTGTTGGCGAAGGAGTGCCGGCACTGGCAGGCGCGGAGGGCTTCCAGTGCCGGTTCCCTTCTGGCCTCTTACGGCGTCGGCTTGGGCGCCGGGGCTGCCGAGGGCATCACATGGATCGAGCCGGCCGAGCGGCCAGTGGGGATGCCCGCCCCCCGGACAGGGACGCCTCCACCAGGGGCGCCGGGCATTCCCGGCATCCCACTCGAAGCGCTGGGGGCGGGATGGGCTTGAGCGTAGTCCTTGAGCCATTTCGTCTCTACGGCGACCAGCTCAGGATGGTTCGCCTGCCGATAGTCCATCATGAGCTGAATGTGTGTGGTCTGGTCGTTCCAGGCGAGGCTCGACGCCTGCTTAAAGTGGGGGATGGCCTTGTCGGTCTGCTTGTCGTCCAGGTACATCTTGCCCAGGGTTAGCTCCAAGGAGGCATCATCGCGAGACTTCAAGGCCACCTCATAGGCGGCCATCGCCTGCGGGGTCTGGTGAAGGGCTTGATACACCTGTGCCAGCGCGGCGCTGATCGTCGCCGTCTCCAGGGCCGACGGGTTCGCTTTCAGAGCCTTTTGGTAGTCAGCCGCCGCTTCCTGATATTTGGGCAGGGACTGCATCCCCGAGCGGCCCGCCTCGGAGAAAGCGCGGTCCCCAGCCAGGGCGGGGTCTTTGACATCAATCTTAGCGCTCTGCTTGAGGCTTGCCATCGTCTCCTGATATTTGGCCTGGGCGCGCGTATCCTTGATCTGGGCCAGGTACTTGGCTTTGTTCTTGTCGAAGTCGGCGGGCAGGGCGACCTTCACCGCGTCCAGCTTGATGATGAAATAGCCGTATTGGGGCGAGACCACAAGGTCAGGCGTCACCTCGCCCGGCTTGAGGCTAAAAGCGGCCTTCTTGAACTCAGGGATGTACTGCGTGCTCTCGTCAATGAGGCCATCATCGCCGCCCTTGGCTTTGGTGCCGGTGTCATCGGAATACTGCTTCGCCAGGGCGGCAAAGTCCGCACCGGGCACCTTGGCCTTGGCGAGAATCGCCTGCGCCTGCGCTTTGGCCTGCACGTCCGAGCGCTTCTTGTTGTCAATCAAGATGTGGCGCGTATGGTACTTCGTGTAGAACTGGCGCGCGTCGGCATCAGAGACGACGACGGTGCTGCTGAAGGCGGCCTGAGCCTTACCGGGCAGGCCGCTTTGGGGGTCGCCCAGCAGGATCATCTGTCGCAGGGTCTCATCGGGCAGCTTCTGCTCCACAGTCCGGTCGCCCGCCTTGGCCAGGGCAGCATCCACGTCGGCGAGGGAGGCAGTCGCGGGCAGGCTCAGGGTCTGGCGCAGGTTGGACTGGTCCACGATCTCCGCTCGCCTTTTCGCGATCTCGGCGTCGGAAACGGTGATGTTCATGCTCTTAGCCTGCTGCAGCTGAAGTTTGGCAGCGACGACCTGTTCCAGCGCAATGCTGTTCAGGAAGGGCTGCTCGGCGATGCCGATGGTGCGGCCCGAGAGCATGGGCGAAGCCTTGACTTGCTGCATCGCGCCGTCGAAATCGTCGCGCGTGATCGGGTCGCCATTGACGGTCGCGATCACATCCTCCCCGGAGTGCGCGGCGGTGCTGGCCCCGGAGCTGCCGCCCAGCCCGCCCGAACTCAGCAGGCCGAACCCGACCAGGCTGAAGACGAGCAGGGCGCCGACCACGAAAAGGCCCCATTTGCCGATGGGGTTGCGCGAGACGTTTTCCAAGCCGTTACGAAACGAATTCAATGACATCGGTTATCGGTTTCCTGAGAGTTGTTTTTTAAGTGGTTATTTTTCAAGTGGAGACTGGGGCTATGGAAAGCCCTGGCGCCATCAGCCTCAACATCAGCGGCACCGTCAGCCTCTTACGCCGAGGCCGTCCGCGCCAGTATCGCCTGCAAGCCTTCCAGACAGGCGCGCGAGGACGCTTCTTTGGTCGCGTGGCCGCCGTAGTGCGTTTCCAGTGAAAGCCAGCCGGCATAGCCGGCATGCATCAGCGCAGCAAGCTGGCCGGCCCAGTCTATCTCGCCCTCACCGACGACGGTCCAGACCGGAGCGAGTGCGCCGGGGGGAACGACGGCGTCCTTGACATGGACATGGGCGATGAATTCCTGGATCGCCTGGTAGCCAGTCGGGAAGGGCAGCTCGCCGGCCATGAAGGCATTGCCGGGGTCCCAGACCGCGCGGACGGCGGGCGAGGCGATCTCCGCCAGGACGCGCGCGGTCTGCGCCCCGGTCGCAAGGCAGCAGGCGTGCTCGTTCTCGATCACCAATGTCAGCCCCGCGCTTTCGGCCATCCGGGCAGGCTCAGCGTAGGCGTCCACGATCGTCTCTTCCTGCCCAGGTGTTAGCGGCCCCTGCTTCCAGAACGAGAAGGTCCGGATGAGCTTCGTGTCGAAGAACCGCGCCGCCTCCATGCACCGCTCCAGCAGGGCGATCTGATCGCCCAGGCCCCGCGCCGACGCGCTGTGCAGCGGCCCCAAAGGTCCTTCGACCTCTACCCCAGGCATGGCGCACTTGTAGAAGGGCGAGGCGATACCAACCACGGTCATGCCGCGCGCGTCCAGCAGGTCTTTGGCCCGCTGCCAATAGTCTTGGGGCGCCTCGGCGATGTTCTTGTCCCAGACCTGACGCAGTTCGGCCCCACGCACGCCGTACTCGGCCATGACGTCGAGGGCGTGGCCCAGATCGGCGTCAATCTCATCGGTGATCACGGCCAGTTTCATTCGATTTCGCCCCTACATCTTCCCTACATCTTCAGATACGCAAAAAGAAGCCTTTCCATTCTAGCCGAAAGCGCCGGGTTTGTCAACAAACGAGGGCTGGGTACACATAATCAATCGCGCGAAAGCAGGACACGATTTCATGGCACAAGAGCGTTTGGACAAGCACGACAGCATCCACCACGAGTTATTCGACGAAGATACAAACCAGGTCGGCAGTCTGGGCGACATCGTGGAAAAGCACGCAGGCGACGCCATGTTCCTCACTCCCCCGGAGAAGAGTGTGGGCGGTGTGGACGGCGGGCTAGGCGACTGGGAGGCCGAGATGCTGGAAGCAGACCCCGCACCCAACACAGGCATGGATGCGGGCGATCTGTACTCCGCCGAGGACCAGGACGGCGTCAAGGGGACTGATGGCAGCGGCACGGTGGCGGGCATCGCGCGCGGGTTCGGAACGCATCTGCCGCAGGACATCGGTGCGGGCGGTTTCCAGGTCGAGTCCATCCCGGACAGCGCGCTGAAGTATCAAGGCCGCCCCTTCGCCGACGGCGAGGAATTAGACGACTACGACGATGACACGGACGGCGGCAAGGACGATGCTTCGGGTAAGATGGCCTTGGACTCCGAGCCGTTCAGCCACATGGTCTCCAAAGACCCCGATGCCGATAGTGAACCAACGCCGGGCCGCATCCCACTGCGGCGGCCCCACCCCAGCGCCACCGACGATGAATTGGATGCGACGCGGCAGATGAAGTAATGGGCGCTGAGTGATGGGCGTCGGAGGAAAGGGAGCGGGCCGAATGGCCCGCTCCCCGTCTTTTTGCGGTACAACCAAGCATGACAAACCGGCGGCTCGTGCGGAACTACCCCGCCGGACTTGCAGGAAGCAGACCCACAGGCGGCGAAGGGCTGTTAAGCGCCCTGTGCTTTTCCTCGTCAAGGTGTACGATGGTCATTCAAGTACCGGTCAAACCTCTTGCCTACGCCCTTTTTCCGGGGCTGAACGTCAGGGCTTTAGAGGGGCTTTGTTGCATAATTCTCAGTCTGTGTAATGAATGGTATGGCTACCCGGAGGGCACGGGACTAGGAGAGGCCCGTTCCGAGTGCCGCGAAGTGGTACTTCGTGGCGTCTGCGCCGTTTAGCCCAATGAAACCCTAGCCGTGCGTTTCGACGCATGGCCTCGATCTATGCAGCAAAGCCTTTTAAAAGTGCAGCCCCCTCTCCCGTGCGGGCGAAGATGAGCGAAGAATTAATTCTCACGCCGGTTCTATACCCGCAAAGGCGGGGATTTCTTCTCCTAAAGCCTTGCCGTTCAGGGCAGGGAAATTGGGGCAAGTGTTTAATCATGACTGCCCCCAGGGTGAGCCGCCGCCCGGTTCGCACAAAAGGGATGCGCTTGTTAGCTCACCCGTGCCAAGGCTTGCCCATGCCTCATAACGCTCATCAGGCGCACAGGACAGTTCGGAGCCGTTCTGAAAGCGGAGTTGGCAATGTCCTTCTGATGAGGCGCGAAATGTCACAGTAGGCTGGAACAACAGCGATAGCAAAGAGGATAAGGTGCGCGTCTGCTCCGGGTCCAGCAACAGCGGTTCGTCAGTATTGGAACGCAGGATGACCGGCGAACTAAAAGTGATGAGCAGACTGCGCTCAGGGAGCCCCATCTGCACACGAAACTGATAGTCGAAGCAGAGTTGGGTGACTTCAAGCCCCTCCAAGTTCCACTCGCGCCACTGCGGGTGATTATCCATCGCATCCTCCCACGAATCGCCTATTCCAAATTCCGGTCTTTTTGCTCCGCCAGGAAGTCCTGCACCTGCCAGCGGGCGTTGCGGCCGTGCGTCCCCAGATAGTCCAGCATGGCTTCCTCGGCAAACTCCGGCTCGGCCAGGTCGGCGGGCGTGAAGTCCTCGCGCACGGCCTCCCAGACGGCCTTGAGGTCGGCGGCGGTGAAGATGCGGTGGGCGTCGCGGACCGAAGCGGGCTTGACCTTCAGAAAGATCTGGTCGGAGGACTCGAAGCGGCCCTTGACAACGTAGCCCTCAATGCCGTCGCGCGTCGCCAGATGCTCTAAAGATCGCAGGCGCTTGTAGACGTCCCCTACCTCGCCACCGCCGACGAGCCGCCCCTGAAGCGCGACTAAGTTCAGCCGGTAGTCCTCGGCGATGCGCTCCTTCTCCAGCCGGTCCACGAATTGATAGTCGGGGTCAATGACGTCTATCAAAACCATGTCGGGTTGGTCGGCGAGGATGACGGTCTCGATCTCTGGCAGCGTCATCTCGAAGCAGAGGACATAGCCCAGATCGGCCAGTTTGTAGGCCATTGGGTACATCTTGTCAATCAGCCGGCGCGCCGACGAGCCATAATCTATGCCCAGGCCGCGCACGTTCTCGATGCCCGCCGCCACCAGGGGATTGCCGCCATCGAAAACATCGCGCGTGGCGAATAAGTAAGGCGCATCGCGCTTATCGCCGTGCCGGTACAGGCGGATATTGACGCCGTCTTCTTTCTTCTCGACAGTCACCTCGCCGTCGCGCAGGGCGCGGAACAGGTTGCGCTCCTGGGTGGCGGCAAAGCGGTCGGTGGTGTAGTCGGAGGCGGGCAGAATGCGCGGGTAACCGCGCACGATCTGGCGCGTGTCCGTAAAGAAGATCGTCCCCTTCAGCACATACGAGACCGGCGCATGGCTGCCGGACTGGTGGTAGGTGATGGCCACGCCATCCTGCGAAAATGACCCGATGCCGACGCCGAAGAAGGCGGCCAGGGCATCCCGCGTGAAGGCAGGAACGGTGCGCGCGCAGTCGCGCAGTTTCTCGGCGATGTCCAGGTACATGGGGGGGTTCCAAATCTAGACGGTTGTCAAAGCATCGGGGGCCGCAGAAGCCTCTCGACGACTTTGAAGACGTGTATTCCAATGAAACCCGGCCAGCGCGTGTCCCGTTCCCCTTCCAGCGCCCTGGCCCGCGCGTCAGCCTCAACTACCCGCTTCAGGGTGTACGCTTCGAGCCTGATCTTCGCCTTGTTGTGACCGCCGGTGTTACGGGGCGGCTGAGGAAGAGGCCAAGCACGGCGGTGAGCGGGACGAGGATGAGAGAGCGTTTCATGAACCCACCCCGCGACAAATCGCTTCCCCTTCCGAAATAGGTGGGGGAGGAGTTTTGGATTAGGACCAGCGGGCGCGGCAAGAGAAAGAGGGCGCGGCAAGAGAAAGAGGGCGCGGCAAGCAGCGCCCCTACCTCCTACCCCATCCGTTTCGGGAGGGTCGGCGATTGCGCCGGGGTGGGTTCACCGGCTCAAAAGCTTCCCTTCCCACCCTTCCTGAACGCTGGCGAAGAAGGTCAGCAGGGCGGCGGCAACGGGGTCGGGGCGCTCCTCGGGCAGCCAGTAGCCGCCGCGCGGGATGGTCTGGATGGCGGCCGGCCCACCGTGCTGCGCCAGGACGGCTTCGAGGGCATCCCGGTCCAGGCGTGGGTCGCTTTCACCCATGAGCAGTAGGAGGGGAATCTGGCCGTTGACGCCCACCGGGGAGATGGGGGGCGGGATGCGGAAGGGGGCGAGGCTGGCACGCAGCGCGCCCGGTGCGGACAGAGCGCGGACATAGACGGCAAGATCCGATGCGTGCAGCATATCGGGGTCGTGCGACCAGGCCCGGAAGAAGTGGCGCAGGTAAGCCTCCACATGGCCCTCCAAGAGCAGTTCGGGCAGATCGGGCGTGTGGTGAAAGTCGCTATGCCACTCCCCCCGCGCGTTGCCCACGCGGGCCGCCCTGCCAGGCACGGCGCTGAGGAGGGCCAACCCGGCGACCTCAGCGGGATGCGTCACCGCATAGGCATTGGCGACCTCGGCCCCTTCCGCCCCATGTGCGACGAGGAAGATCGGGTCGTCCCCTACCCCCAGGGCGGCGACCAAGGCGCGCATGTCCTCCATACGCGTCTGCGGGTCATAGCCGCCCGTCGGCTTGTCCGAGTCCCCGCAGCCGCGCAGGTCGGGAACGAGGGGGAAATAGTCGGAGGCAGCCAGCGAGGGCACGACACGCCGCCAAGCGTGGCCGGACTGCGGCCATCCGTGCAGCAGCAGGACGGTCGGCCCATCCGCCACCATGCTGCGGTAGCGCAGGCGGAGACCATCGGCCAGCCGGATGAATCCCAGTTCGAGGTTCGACATCGACGTCTCCTGAAGGCGTACTTAGAAAAGGCAAAAGGCGCGCGGACAGGCCACATGGCCCGTCCGAGCGCCTTTGAATTTGACGGCACTGGCGGAGGGAAGACTACTTCTTGGCGTAGTCAGCATTGATCTGGATGAAGTTTTTCCACTGGTCGGGGACCTCATCCTCCATGAAGATGGCGTCCACCGGGCATTCCGGCTCGCACAGGCCACAATCAATGCACTCGTTCGGGTCAATATAGAGCTGGTCATCGGCGTCGTGGATGCAGTCCACGGGGCAGACGGCAACGCAGGACTTATCTTTGACCCCGATGCAGGGTTCGGCGATCACATAGGGCACGGTCAGTTCCTCCAAACTATCAGTAGCCTTATTATACTCACGCGGCGGCCTAAATAGCAACCCTTGTTTGTGGGACGTGACGGTGCCTGGCCCCACCTCCCTCTGCCACTTACCGCCAGTTACAAGAGTCACGCCCTGGCTATGAAAAGAGTCACTTCGGCCCACCCAGAAGCGGGGCATAATGGGAGAGCGGGTGGACACCCCGAAATCGTCCCCGAGACCCACGCCATACCCTCCCAACCGCCGCGTTCCCATGTCTGCGGCAGCTTCTACCGAAGGAAGTGACAAAAAGGAAACACTCATGTTCCGACTCCAATTCAAGCCCCGGAGGCACCTCTTCGCTGCCACGGCGACGCTGGTTCTGGTCGGGGCGGCGGTCGCCGCCGGCCTCACCCCGGCTGCCCAGAGCGATTCCGCCGCCATTGCCCCCCGTGATGCTATCCAACTGCGCCCAGTCCGCGACGCGAGCGGCCTGTTCACCACTTTCTCCACGGCGGGGCGGGTGGATTTGACTAACCCCTTTTCCAGCCGCTCGGCACCAAGGGGCGCACTTGCCAGACCTGCCACCAGCCTAAGTTCGGCTGGACGATCACGCCCGACGCGGTGCAGGACGTCTTCGAGGCCACCGGCGGGCGCGACCCGCTGTTCCGCACGAATGACGGCACCGACTCGCCCGAGGCCGATGTGTCTACGGTCCGGGCACGACGCCGCGCCTCCTCCATGCTGCTCACCAAGGGCCTGATCCGCATCGGCCTGCCGGTCCCTGCCGGGGCAGAGTTCCGGCTAGAGGACGTAGACGACCCTTATAACCACGCCGGCCCCGCCGACCTATCCCTCTTCCGGCGGCCCTTGCCCACGGCAAACCTGTCTTTCCTGAGCACGGTTATGTGGGATGCCCGGCAGAACAAGCCCGGCCGGTCCATCCACAACGACCTGGTTTCCCAGGTGGCTGACGCCGTCAACCGTCATGCCCAGGGCATGCTGGGCGGGGTCCCGGCTGGTGCCCTCCAGTCCATCGTCACCTTCGAGACCGGCTTGTTCATGGCGCAGACCTATGACGATCGGGCCGGGCGGCTCGATCTCTACGGCGGGCAGGGCGGCCCGCTGGCCCTGTCGCAGCAGGACTTCCACATCGGCATCAATGACGCCCTGGGCTCGGACCCGACGGGCGCTCCCTTCAACCCGTCCGCCTTCACGCTGTATACCGCCTGGGCCGACGAAG
Source organism: Armatimonadota bacterium (assembly GCA_031363565.1). Lineage (GTDB taxonomy): Bacteria > Armatimonadota > Armatimonadia > Armatimonadales > Capsulimonadaceae > JANXMY01. The sequence goes on from JANLUQ010000107.1 coordinate 10,401, forward strand.
ATGCGGACCATGACCACGACCGGGACGATGCCCGCGCCGCCGTCGCGCGCGGCGAGGTCCTCTTCAACACCAAAGCCATCCCCATCACCGGCGTCGCCGGCCTGAACGACACCCTGCACACACCGCTGATCCAGGGAACCTGCACGACCTGCCACGATACGCCCAACGCCGGCAACCACTCGGTCGCCCTGCCGCTGAATATCGGCCTGGCGGATGCCTCGCGCCGCACGCCCGATCTGCCGCTCTATACGCTGGTCAACATCGTGACGGGCGATTCGGTCCAGACCACCGATCCTGGCCGCGCCCTGATCACCGGCAAATGGACGGACATCGGAAAATTCAAAGGCGCGACCCTGCGCGGCCTGGCGACCCGCGCCCCCTATTTCCACAACGGCTCGGCGGCACGCCTCGAGGACGCGGTCACATTCTACGACACACGCTTCGCACTTAAGCTGTCGCGAAAGGAGAAGAGGGACCTCATCGCCTTCCTTCGTACTCTCTAGGAGACCTATCCCAAAAGAGCAGCTCGCCTCAGATCAGGGGCGGGCCGTTTGGCGGATCTGGCAGCATCTCCATAAACACGTCCGCGCGGGCATACGGGGACACGGGCCGCGTATGAGGCGGCGGATGGCGGAAGCCGACCGATGTATGCCCCGACTCCGTGCCCCCGCGACGGCGGCTTCCAGTAGGAGCTGCCACACCCCATACCTCTGACTCTCGGCGGCGACGGCCATCTTAGCGACCTCGAGGGCGTCATCGGGCATCGGCAGGAGCATGACCCGGCCGACCATCCGCCCAGCGACCTTGGCCAACAAGATCTGTTCGCCCGGTGTCCGGGCCGCTCATATCTGTGCCCCCTGCGCGTTCAGCCGCCGCCGCAGTTCGTCCGTGTCAATCTCCCGGGGCGTCACGCCCTGCTCTAACGCAAGCACGGCGGCCAGGCCCGCCGCTTCTCCGAGGGCGCGGCAGTTCTGCTGGATGCGGACGGCGGCCTGGGCGACGAAAGTGGCGGAGAGGCAGCGGCCCGCGACCAGCAGGTTTTCGATGCCGACGGGCAGAAGACAGCGGTAGGGAATCTCGTGGTAGTGGCCCGGCGGTAGGTGCTTCATAATCAGCCCGCCCTTTGCCTTGGTGCTGTGGATGTCAATGGGATACGAGTTGCGGGCAACGGAGTCGGAGAAGCGGGCCTCGAGGAGATAGTCTTCCTCGGTGAGCGTGTAGTCGCCGACGATGCGGCGGGACTCGCGGACGCCGACCATCGGCGCGATGGTGCCGATGTAGGAGTCCTCGAAGCCGCGCACGGACGTCTTGAAGAAGCGGGCGATGCGCCGGATCTTCTGCCGCCCGATGGTTTGCGCCCGCGACAGGTCCCAGGCGTCGGTCGCAGACAGCCCGGCGATGCGTGGGCAATTGAAGGCGAGTTCACCGGGGCGGCCCAGCATGGAGAAGAACTGCAAGTAGCCCAGGTCGTCCTCCGCCAGGACGCCCTGCGAGACGGCCTCGCAGATCAGCGGGCCGAGCGGTGTATTCTTGGCCTCGCCCGCGCCGATCTCGAAGAGGGGCGGGCGGGCATAGCAGTTCATGCCGAGTTCGTCGGCCAGAAACGCCGCCGCCCGCTCCTGATCCACGCCGGCCAGGGCGAAGCGCAGGGACATCGGCTGGTTCTTGCCCTCCTCGGGGTCGCCGACCGTGCACGGGACACCGGCCCGGAAAGCCACGTCGGCGTCGCCGG
>JANLUQ010000115.1:0-6161 GCA_031363565.1 Armatimonadota bacterium
CCGGCGCCCGGCCCCCGATGGGATCATATCTGTTGTCCAAAGGACACCTCACTTAGTGGCTGATGTTACGCAGTCCCGCCCTGAAGGGCAGGTCTGGGGGGCCTGCGGCCAACCGGTCTGCGACCGGAAGATTAAGACAAGGACTCTCTCTCGCCCGCAGGGCGGTCGGCGTCTCGCCCCCCAGACCTGCCGTTATACGGCGGGTCGTTTACGGCGGGTCGTTTACGGCGGGTCGTTTACGGCGGGTCGTTTACGGCGGGTCGTTTACGGCCTGGTCACAGCCCGTGCGTAACATCAGTTAGTGAGTGAGTGGTTGTAAACCACTCGTCCTCGCTCGGCCTTCCCCGCCGCCTACTTGCCCGGCGACCGGTGCCGGAGTCGGTCCAGGGCGACGGCGGCGATGATGACGATGCCGATGATGATCTGCTGGACGTAGGCAGGCCAGCCCATCTGCTGCGAGCCGTTCCGCAGGAAGGCCATGATGAGCGCACCTAAAATCGTGCCCAGGACGGACCCCTCGCCGCCCGACAAACTGCCGCCACCGATAACGACGGCGGCGATGATGTCAAGCTCGCCGCCCACCTGCACCGTCGGGTCGCCCTGGCCCAGACGTCCAAACTGCAAGGCCCCGCCCAGGCCGAAGAACAGGCCCGCGATAGCGTAAATGGCGATCTTCAGGCCGTCCACCCGCAGACCGGAGAGCCGCGATGTGGTCTCGTTGGACCCGATGGCAACGATATACCGCCCCAGCACAGTCGCGCGCAGGAGCACAGCGGTGACCACGGCCAGGACGAGCGTGATCCAGACGGCAGGTGAGAGCGGATTTATGTTGATGTGAATCCCAAAAAAATGCACCCAGACCGGGGGCGGATAGGTCGCCACGAGGCTATTGATCCACGTCTCCGGCGCGTTGACGGCCTGTTCGCTCGCCAGCCAGCTTGCCACGCCGCGCGCGATGCCAAGCGTCCCCAGGGTGACGATAAAAGGCGTGACGCGCAGGCTGGTGATAAGCGAGCCGTTGACCGCCCCGGCCACGCTGCCGACGGACACGGCGGCGAGCACGGCCAGAGCGGGCGGGATATGCTTGTTCAGCAGCAGAGCGACGACGACGCTGGTCAGGGCCAGGACAGATCCGACCGAGAGGTCAATGCCGCCGCTGATGATGATCAGAGTCATCCCCAAGGCCCCCAGACCGGTGATGACGGTCTGGGTGGCGACACCTTTGAAGTTGTCCAGGCTGAGGAAGGTCCCGCGGATCTGCGGCGGGATCGAGAAGAGCAGGATGACCAGAGCCAGCCCGATAAACGGGCCGAGGATGGTCAGCACCTGCCGGACCGACAGGGCGGGCAGCCGCATCCCGCCGCCGCCGCGCGGGTCGGCCGTCGTGCTTGCACTCATAGTAGTTTGTCTCAATGTTTCAGAACCCACCCCGCCGCGAGCGGCTTCCCCTCCCGAAACGGGAAGGGAAAAAGGCTCGGGCAAGGCTGAGGCGTGTTCTCTTTCCCTCTCCGTCTCGGGGAGGGTGGCGAGGAACGAGCCGGGAGGGGTTCCTTACTTCAGGTATTGGTCAATCGGCGGGTGCAGGTACTCCTGCATGTCGGGCGCGGTGAGGTTTTCCGCCGTCACGAGGGTGACGCCGGTGTCCACGGTCTTGGGAACGGTCTTGCCCTGAATCGAGTCCACCAGCGTGGTCACGCCGAGTTCGCCCATCTTGAACGGGTTCTGCACGACCAAGCCCTGCATCTCGCCCGCTTTGAGCGCATCCACCAGGTCCGGGGCGGCGTCGAAGCCGACGAATTTGACTTTGCCCAGCAGGCCCTTGTCCTTGAGTGCGAGGCGCATCCCACGCGTGTTAGTCTCGTTGGAGGCGAACACGCCGTTGACCTGAGCGCCGTAGCGGGCCAGCAGGTTACCCGAGGTCTTCTGGGCGACCTCCGTGGTCGGACCGCCGTATTGGTTGCTCGACAGGACGGTGATGCCGGGGAACTTCTTAACGGCGTCGAGGAAGCCCTTCTCACGCGCCTCGGTGCTTGCCGAACCGAGGGCGTAAGACAGCACGATGACGTTTCCCTTGCCGTTCAGGAGTTTCCCCATCTGCTCGCCGGCCAGCCGGCCGCCCTTCTCGTTGTCGGTGGCGCAGAATGAGACATAATCGCTGCCCGTCAAAGAGGAGTCAATGATGACGACCGGGATCTTGTGGTCGGCGGCATCATGGACGGGCGACTTGAGAGCGTCTTTGTCCAGCGGGGCCAGTACCATGCCGCTGACCTTCTGAGTGATAAAGTTCTGGACGATGGTGACCTGCCCATTGCGGTCGCCCTCGCTCTCGGTGCCCTTCCAGATGATGTTGACCGGCGTGCCCTTCGCCGCCAGGTCCTGCGAGGCCTTCATAGCCCCAGCGTGAATGGACTTCCAGTATTCGTGCGAGGTCCCTTTGGGAATGACGGCGATCTGGAGCGGCGTACCGTTCGCCGCCGGGGCCGCGCCGCCGTCCGCCGGGGCCGCCCCGCCGCCTGCGGTCTGGCTGCCGTGGCCGCATCCTGCCAGGGCTGCCGTCAGCCCCAGCAGTGCGGCGGTCATTCCCCATTTTGTGTTTCTGCGCGTCATGTCCATGTTTGTATGTCTCCTTTGAGTGAAGTCTCAGAGTTCGCGCCCGGCGCGTCATTCTCCTGCCCGCGTTCAGAGCGTGTGGAATGGGAAGGTGTGATGAATGAGGGCATGCGGAGCGGGAGGGCGTGTGGGATGGGAGGGCGTGATGAGTCGCGCCCCTACCCCGCCAAGGCCAGCGCCCCGACTTTTTCCTGTGTCGCCTCGGCCCGGTCCAAGGCCCCGGCCACGCGGCCGTCGCGGACGACCACGATGCGGTCGGCCATGCCCAGCACCTCGGGCAGCTCGGAGGAGATCATCAGGATGGCGACCCCGCGCGCGGCCAGCTCGTTCATGATCTGGTAGATCTCGCGCTTGGCCCCGACGTCAATGCCGCGCGTCGGCTCATCCAGGATCAGCAGCTTCAGGGGGATCTGGAGCCACTTCGCCAGGATCACCTTCTGCTGGTTACCGCCGGAGAGGTTGCCGACCTTCTGTTCAATAGAAGGCGTCCGCACCCGGAGCCGCTGGACGCTCTCGCGGGCCTCAGCCCCCTCCGCGCCGCGCCGGACAAAGCCAAGCGAGGAGACCTTCGACAGCGAGGCAAGTGAGACGTTCTCGCGGACGGTCAGGTTCAGGACGACGCCCTGCTCCTTGCGGTCCTCGGTGACGAACCCAATACCCGCCGCGATGGCGTCGTGAGGCGAGCGGGGGACGAACGGGACGCCGTCCAAAAGCATCTCGCCTCCGCTCCACGCATCCGCCCCGAAGAGGCAGCGGGCGATCTCCGTCCGGCCCGCCCCGACTAGCCCGGCCAGGGCGACTACCTCACCCGCCCGGACCGTGAAGCTGATGTCTTCCAGCACGCCGCGCCGGGACAGGCCCCGGACCTCCAGCATGGGTTTACCGATGGGGGCGTGCTCCTTGGGGTAGGTCTCGTCCAGGTCGCGCCCGACCATCAGGCGCAGGACATCGTCACGACCGATCTCGCCGATGGGGCTGGTGCCGACGACGCGGCCGTCGCGCAGGACCGTGAGGGCATCGGCGATCTGGAAGACCTCATCCATACGGTGCGAGATGTAGATGATGCCGATGCCTTGGGACTTGAGCTGCCGGATCAGCCGCCACAGGTTCTCCAGCTCATGGGATGTCAAGGTCGCCGACGGCTCATCCATCGCCAGCACGCGGGCTTTGCGGCTGGTCGCCTTGGCGATCTCGACCATCTGCCGCTGGGCGATGGTGAGCCGGCCCACCAGGGTGCGTACATCCAGGCCCATCCCCAGGTTCTCCATAAGCGCCTGGGCCTCACGGCGCATCTTCGCCCCGTCCACCCAGCCGGGCAGCAGGCGCGGCTCGCGGCCCAGGAAGATGTTCTCGGCGATAGACAGGTGCGGCGCGAGGTTAAGTTCCTGGTAGATAATGCCGATCCCGAGGTCCATCGCCTGCTGCGGCGTGGCGATATGAACGGCCTTGCCGCCGAGCACGATCTGCCCGGCGTCGGCCTGGAGGGCACCCGCCAGGATCTTCATCAGCGTGGACTTACCCGCGCCGTTCTCGCCCATCAGGGCGTGGACCTCGCCGGGCCGGACGGAGAGCGAAACGTCGTCGAGGACGCGCACGCCTGGAAAGGCTTTACGGATGCCCTGCATCTCCAGGACGGGTGCGGCGACGGGAGGCGGTGGGGTAGCGGTCTGTTCAATCATTGGCGTCTGTGATAGTTGTCCACGGGGGGGCGGTTTTCCTGCGCGTTTTTCCCCTCTATTTGGTTCTTTTGTGAAAATGGCTTGACAAAAGATGTACCCTGCTTTATAATGGTGGTAACTTTACCTGCCAAGTCAGTTCAGGCGGCTAGAGTCGTACTACGTCCAACGCGAAGGGCCGGGTCATTCCGGCGCTGTACTACTTCGGCGGCCCGCGCCGCCGCAGATTAGGCACTGTGTTTTGGTCGGTTCGACGATAGTTCTGCAAGAGTTCTGCAAGAGTTCTGCTCGGGCGGGTCCGGTTTCCTCCGTTCCCCCAGTCCGTCATGCCGCCCGGCAGCCGCAGATCGTGCGTCGTTCCAGCCTCCCCTGGCTGCCAAGGCGGCAGTCATTCTGTGCGGAAGGAGAACACCTTATGTTACCCACTGAACTCCCAAGCGCGAGGCAAATCCGACGCCTCCGGCTGGCCGCGCCGCTGGCGCTGCTGGCGGCGGTCTTTGCCGCCACGCCCACGCGCGCCGTCCCGCTGCCCCCCGGCGGCACCGTCGCTACCCCTGGAACCACCAGCTTCGCAAGGCCGGTCCTCGCCGGCACGGTTCTCCAGGACGTTGTCCAGGCCTTCACCATCACCAGTCCGAACGGCCAGCAAATCACGGGTACGCTTCAGGACCGAGTCGTCCGTGAGACCTCGACAGGCACGCTCGATTTCTACTACCGCATCACGAACGATCCAAAATCGCAGGGGCCGATCGTCATCGTGAGCAAAAGCAGTTTCGCCCCGCCATCGCTCACGACCGACGTGGACTGGCGCATTGACGGCTTGGGGAACGTGGGGCCGACGCAGGCCAAGCGCACTGGCGACGGCAGCCGGATAGCTTTCAATCACGAATCTGCTGCCAGCATCCACCCCGGCAAGGAGTCGCGGTTCGTATTCATCAAGACGGACGCCACCGGCTATCGAGAGGGCAGCCAGACCGAGATCGGCGGTGAACTCGGCATCACGGCTGCGGGCCTCTACACCGTCAGCTTGAAGACCTTCGAGCCGGTCGCGCCCCAGGTCAGCGGTAAGTATTTCATCTACCGGCTGCAGCGGCCGGCATTTGGCGCGGCCCAAGTCCTGCGCCTTGCCGATAAACTCGGCGTGACCTGTTACAACGCAGGCGCGCTCCTCGACTTCCCGGCAGACAACAGCATCCTCGCCTTCGGCTCCCCGAACGACCCCGACAAGACGCCGAGCCTGGTCTATCAAGGGCTGCGCGGGAGCCTGGAATGGTATCCTGACCTAAGCGCAAAGTTCGGCCCCGCCCCGGAGAAGCAAGTCGCGGAGCAGGCGGCGAGCAGCTTTCTGCAAGACACTCTGGCCCAAGTCGGCCTCATCGCCCTCCTCGACCAACTCCACACCGGCCCCATTCTCACCACGGCGCGGGAGGCGGCATTGAGCCTGCCCGCCGCCCAGTCCAGGGCCCACCGCACCGCACGGCCCAGCAGCACAAAGGCGGGTGGCACGACCGGCTCGGGCGGGGGCGACGTGATCCGTACGGTTCCCTTCGTCCGCACCCTCGACGGGCTGGTGGAGGAAGGACCCTTGTCCCGCCTCTCCGTGGACATCGCCGCCCTGGGGGACGGCTCGGTCCGGCCAATTGGCCTCTTCGACACCCTGCGGCCGATCCTGAAGACGCAGATACCGGTCGTGCTCAGGAGCCAAGACCAGATCCAGCAGGACTTCCAGCGGCAATTCAGCGTGCTGATCGCTCTGCTCCGCAAGCAGAATCCGAACTACGATGTCACGGTGGACAGCCCGCGCCTTGTCTACTACGAGCAGGGCAAGGCTTATGTCCAGCCCGCCTACCGTTTCGATGTGCATCTGGGCAATCC
>JANLUQ010000195.1:0-2771 GCA_031363565.1 Armatimonadota bacterium
TTTTCTCTCCCGCCCGCCCCGGCGGGCGGCGTCTCGCCCCCCGGACGGGTCGTTTACGGCCCGGTTACAGCCGGTGCATAACATCAGTCAATCGCGCGTTCTGGTCTGCTCTTGTCTGGTCTGCTCTCGTCTGATCTGCTCGTGCGCCCTGGCAGACCCCGCATGGAATCAGTCACCCACGGCGGCGTGGGCGTTGTCACAATAGTCGCCTATAATGGAGGCGGACATTTTGAACCTTTCCCATAGCCCTGCGTCTGACGATTGATTGTCCCGAATACTACCCTAGGACACCCTGATGATAGACCAAAACACCAAAGATACTGCCCACCTCCTGCGACGCGCGACCTTCGGCATGGACGCGGCGACGATCCACGCCGCCGCCCAGGCCGGCCTGTCCGCCACCACAGATGCTTTGCTTCACCCGGAGCGGACGCCGGACACGATGGACGACGATGGCCTCCTCGCGCGGCTCTCCGCCCTGCTGCTGCTGCCCAAAAACGGCGGCATTCCGACCCAGGCCGTTCGGATGTGGTGGGCGCACCGCATGGTCGCCTCACCCCGCCCCCTCGTCGAGAAAATGACCCTGTTCTGGCATGGACATTTTACCTCCAAGGACGGCGGAATGGCCGGGGAGCAGCTTTACAAGCAGAATCAGATGTTCCGGCAGAACGCCTTGGGCAGCTTCCGCACCCTTACCCTGGCCGTCGCGCGTGACCCGGAGATGATGCGCTACCTCAACGGCAACCAGAACTACAAGGCGCACCCTAACGAGAACTTCGCCCGTGAGCTGATGGAGCTGTTCACCTGCGGCATCGGCCACTACACCGAGGACGATGTCAAGGCCGCCGCCCGCGCCTTTTCGGGCTGGAACCTGCGCAGCGGGGCGTTCGCCTTCAACGTCAACCAGCACGACAACGACCCCAAGACCTTCCTGGGCAAAACCGGCAACTGGAACGGCGACGACATCGTGGACATTCTCGTCGCCCACCCCGCCACGGCCAATCGGCTCTGCACCCAGCTTTGGACCTATTTCGCCTACCCCGACCCGGAGCCGGAGGTGCTGGCCGCCCTGGTCAAGACCTACTACTCCGGCGGCTATGATGTCCGCGCCGTCCTGGACCGGATATTCCGGTCGCGTGCCTTCTACTCGGACAAGGCACGCTTCGCGATCATCAAGTCGCCCGCCCAGTATGTCATCGGCACGGTTAAGATGCTCGGTCTGGACAAGGCCGTCGAACTGGCGCTTGCCGATGTCACGCCGACGAACGATATGGCCGCCACGCGGGCCGCCCAGGCCGCCCCAACCGGGGCGGGCCAGCCTGCACCCGCCCTCGCTGCACCCGCCGTACCCGCACCCGCCGGCACCCCGCAGCTTGCGGCGGGCCGCCGGATCGCCATCCTCGCCGGCCTGCCGACCGCGATGCGCTCGATGGGGCAGGATCTGTTCGCCCCACCAAGCGTCAAGGGCTGGGACGGCGGTGTGGCCTGGATCAACACCTCCACGCTGATGTCCCGCATCAGTTTCGCCAACGCCATCTCGCTCTCGCGGGTGCTCTTCGGCGGCCAGACGGCGCGGCTGACGAATTATGTGCAGCAGAATAACCTGACTCCCGAAGGCTGGGTGGACTTCCTGGCCGATGCCCTCGGCCCGCTCCCGCTGACGCCCGCCACGCGCCAAACGCTGATCGAATACGTCCAGGGGGCGGACGCGCCCGCCCCAGCCGTGCGGAACGTGGATTTCGTGCCTGGCCCGTTCGTCGCACCGCCCCCGACCGCCGCCCCCGGCACCCCCGGTCCCTACCGCCGGGGGATGCGGGCCAACGGCCGCGGCTACAACCGCGTGCAAGAGCGAGGCTACGCTGGACTCGAAGGGCGCTTGCGCGGCGTCATCCCGCTCATCATGGCAACGCCCGAGTTTCAGGTCTGCTGAGAGTCCTATATCCCGGCGCGCAAGCGCGGAGCAACCGCGCTTGCGCGCCGGAATAGAATCGAAAGGTAACAAAAATGCCCGTCACACGCAGAGATTTTTTGAAGAAGAGCGCGACCACGGTCGCCGTCGGCCTCGCCGTCCCGCCCTGGCTCGCCAAGATGGTCTGGGCCGACTCGGTCGCTGACAATGCCCTCGCCGCCGGCGGCAACACCGCCAAGCGTTCCCTCGTCGTCATCCAGCTTACCGGCGGCAACGACGGCCTGAACACCGTCGTCCCCTATGCCGACGCCGCCTACCACAAGGCCCGCCCCGTCCTGGCCCATGCCGACGGCACGGTGCTGCACCTGAACGACCACGTCGGCCTCAGCCCCGTTATGACCGGCATGAAGGCGCTTTACGACCAGGGCCGACTCGCTATCATCCAGGGCGTCGGCTACCCGAACCCCAACCACAGCCACTTCCGCTCGATGGAGATCTGGCAGACCGCCGAACCCGAGAAGATCGCCTCCGAAGGCTGGGTCGGGCGCTACCTCGACGCCATCCGGTCCGGGCGGACCTCCCCCCTGACCGGCATCAACATCGGCAATGAGGCCAGCGAAGCCCTCACCAGCGCCCACGCCGCCGTGCCGAGCATCCAGGGCCTGGCGAACTTCGGCTTCGTCTTCCCGCACACCGCCGACGGCGATGCCCACACCGCCGCCTTGAAGAAGGTTCAGATGGGCGACGGCAGCACCCCCTATGGCCGCTTCTTCCAGGAGACCGCCCAGGAGACCTATGACAGCGCCGACCGGATCTCGGCGGGCATCAAGAAGTACCACTCCACCGTCCAGTATCCAACCAC
>JANLUQ010000138.1:0-2625 GCA_031363565.1 Armatimonadota bacterium
GCCCTGCAAGAGCTACTGGAACACGGCCTGACGCTCTTCCCCGCCCCGACCGATCAAAAGCGGCTGAACGTCATGCTCAGGGGCGCCGCTAAGATTCTGCCGCAGGAAGGCGACGATGCCGTTGACCACAGCGACTACGGCAAGGCCGCCGACGATTACGGACGGTCGCTGGCGATCGTGCGCCGCCTCAAGAGCGTCAACCCTCTGCCTTCCGACGCGGAAACGGAAGCGACGGCGCTGAACGGCCTCGGCAATGTCTATGACGAGTTGGGCCAGCACCGGCGGGCAGCGGCTTTGTTCATGGAGGAGTGGGCGGTCCAGCGCAAGGCGAACGCCTCACAGCCCTCGCAGGCAGGCACGCTGAACAACCTCGGCTGGGCCTATGATGGAGCGGGAGAGTCCCGAACGGCGATCACCTATTATGAGCAGGCGCTGACGATTGAGCGCACCCTCTCGGACGACCCGCTCGCCGTCATGCTGAACGGCATCAGCGGCAGCGGCCTGCAAGCGTACACTTTGGGCAACCTCGGCCTATCCTACTACCGATTGGGGCAGCCGACGCGGGGCATCGAGTACGGCGAGCGGGCGCTGGCATTGATGCGTAAAACCGCCAACCGCCACGGCGAAGGCAGCGTGCTTTCCTGGCTGGGCTGGGGTTACGGCCATCAAGGTCAGACCGATAAAGCGCTCCCGTTCCTGGCGCAGTCGCTGGCCGTCAACCACGAGATTGGAAATCAGGCGTCGGAAGCGTTCACATGCAGCACCTTGATGTTCACCTGGAAAGCGCTGAACCAGCCGCGATTGGCGATCTGGTACGGCAAGGAGGCGGTCAACGGCTACCAGGCGGTCCGCGCCCACTCACAGCGCCTGGAAAAAGACTTGCAAAAGAGCCTGCTGCAATCGCACGAAGACACCTACCGACAGCTCGCCGATCTGCTGCTCTCCCAAGGGCGTCTGCCCGAGGCCGAGCAGGTGCTGGATCTTCTCAAAGAGGAAGAGTTTTTCGATTTCCTCCAGCGCGACGCCAAGGAAGCGGTGATTGGGCGGACACATTTGACCCCCGAAGAGGCCGCTCTGGAGAAACATTACACGGAGATCGCCGACCAGGTCACAGCCATCGGAGCCGAGCGCGGGACGCTGCTGGCGAAGGCCAGCCGCACCCCGGAGGAAAACAAACGCCTGGACACCCTGGAAAAAGACCTGGAAGCCGCCAATGCGCACTTTGGGACATTCCTGGCCGGCCTTCAAACGACCCTCGGCAGCCAAGCCGCCGGCAAAGCGGTGACGGAACAGGGAGATGCCGAAGGGTTACAGTCCATCCTGCGGACGATGGGTGGAGGAGCCGTCGCGCTGTACACCCTGGTGACGGCGGACAAATATGCCGTGCTGCTGGTGACGCCGGATGCCCAGAAGGTGGAACAATGCGCCGTTCCCAAAGAACAACTGGACCGAAAGATCACTGCATTCCGCGAGGCTTTGCGGAACCCTGCCGTTGACCCGCGCCCGCTGGCCCAGGAGCTTTACGCCATTCTATTTTGCCAGGGCAAGCTGGCCCATGACCTGGATGGGGCAGGCGCCAAGACCTTGATGTGGTCGCTGGATGGCAGCCTCGCCTACCTCCCCATGTCCGCCCTGTACGACGGCAAGCAGTACCTGGTGGAGCGCTACCGCAATATCGTCTTTACGCCGGTCAGCAAAGCCAACCTGACCTTACCGGTCAGCCCCACCTGGAAGGCCTTGGGCCTGGGCGTCTCTAAGCCGCATCAGGTCGGCGGGGAAGCCGGGGAGCCGTCTGCGAACTTCCCCGCCCTGCCCGGCGCGGCGGCGGAGCTGCACGAGATCACCGGCAGCGGGGGCGAGATGCCCGGCACGATCCAGATGGATGATGCCTTTACGAAAGAGGCATTACGACTGGCCCTGCGAGAGCGGTATCCTCTCGTTCACATCGCCAGCCATTTCCAGTTCTTACCGGGGGACGATACGCGCTCCTTCCTGCTTCTGGGCGACGGCAGCACACTGTCCGCGGCGGCGATGAAACGGATGCCGGGCGGCTTCGAGGGCGTGGAATTGCTCACACTGTCAGCCTGCAACACGGCGATGGGGGGTGTCGTGGCCGACGGCACGGAAGTGGAAGGGTTTGCGGCCCTGGTGCAGAAGAAAGGTGCGGAAGCCGTCCTCGCGAGTCTCTGGTCCGTGTCCGACGCCAGCACGTCGCTACTGATGCAGCAGTTCTACCGGCGGCGCGAAGCCGGACCCGGCACATCCAAAGCCGATGCCTTGCAGCAGGCCCAACTTGCTCTCCTTCGCGGCACACTCTCTGCATCGGTGAATGCGCCCCAGCGCAGCACGAAAGCCCCTGCGGGCGAAGGCGAAAGATCGAACCTCTCGCTGTTCGTCGCCGATCCCAAAGCGCCCTACGCCCACCCGTTCTACTGGGCGCCGTTTATTCTGATTGGTAACTGGAAGTGAAGAGAAAGAAGCAAACAAAAAGGCAGGAGAAGACTTGAAATCTTCTCCTGCCGGCGCTCGGGTGCTGCCGAGTCGGCCACTGAGGACCGAGGCAGGCACTAAGGGGTGATGCTTAGGTGGTAGGGTGCGTCCACCAGGTCCGGCCCCCAGGTCAGC
>JANLUQ010000155.1:0-10271 GCA_031363565.1 Armatimonadota bacterium
GTCGCCCGTCAGTTCAGCCGCTTCGTCGCCGTGGATGACCTGCATGTCAATGGCCCCCTGACCTTGGGCGAGGACATCGCGGACCTGGGCGGCCTGAAGATCGCCTACCTCGCGTTCGAGAAGTCGCAGGTCGGCAAGCCGCGCGTGAGCCTCGGCGGCTTCACCCCCGAGCAGCGCTTCTTCCTGGCCTTCGCCCAGGTCTGGCGCACCAACACGCGCCCCGAAGCCTCGCGCCTGCGCGTCGCGGTCGACCCGCACGCGCCCGCACGCTTCCGCGTCCTCGGTCCGCTCGCCAACTTGCCCGAGTTCGCCCAAGCCTTTCCCTGCCCCGCTGGGGAGCCGAAGGTGGCGGCGGCCGAGACGGTCAACATCTGGTAGCGCGCCTTCAACCGCACTGGGTAGACACGACAAAGACAGGGGGCGCGATTTGATCGCACCCCTCTTTTGCCCCTCATCCTGTTGACCGCTCCCTTAGCTTCGCCCGCCCCTGAATTGTCCGGCCCCATGGGCGTAGGTGCTGAAAGCCCAACCGTCGAAGGGGTGTAAGCGTCGCTCTCGCTCAGGCGGTCTTCGACGGAGTGGGGACCGTACGTACTTGCGTTCAAGGCGTGTCTGCTGACTTGTCAAGCGGCTCTTGTCAAAGCCCACGCCATAGGCATCCTTTTCTGACCGCCTGCGCGCCGCCCCACCGCGCTTTCCCCTAACCCCTCCGGCCCCGCCTGCCGATAATCAGCGGCGAGGCTTTACGTTTTCATGCGGACCCTGCCGGCCGGCGCACAACTTTACCTGCTTGCTACCTTTCTCGCCGCCCTGCTCGTGGCTGGGTGGGCTTCCGTCACGCCCCTGTCCAGTGCGGGGATGCATGGCTGGGAGGCCCTCTTGTTCCTGGCCTTGGCCGTCCTTGTGTATGGCAAAAAGATCGTGCTGATGCGCGGCGCGGGGGATAAGAACCACGGCTCCCTGTCGCTTGGATTCGCCATCACCCTCGCCGCTTTGCTGCGCTTTGGGCCGCAGGGCGCCCTCGTCGTCGGTACCCTGGGCTGCCTGTCCTCCTGCCTCTACCCACGCCGCCAGCCCGGATACCAGTTCGCCTTCAATGTCGCCGTCGCCGCCGTCGCCACCTGGCTGGCCGGCCTGACCTTCCTGAGCCTCAACGGCGGCGGACTCGCCCTGAGCCTGGCGCGGACACTCCCGGCCGTGGCCGCCGCCACCCTGGTTTATTTCGCGCTCAACAGCGCGGCGACGGCTGCCGTCATCGGGCTCTGTACCGGACAGAAGATCCTTGCCTTCTGGCATGAAAATTTCCTGTGGACCGCGCCCGGCTATTTCGCCGGGGCAGCCATCGGGACATTCGGCGCACTGGCCTGCGGCAGCGGGAACTGGCTGATGCTGCTGTTTGTGACGCCCAGCGCCTACCTGACCTACTTGGCATACTCCGTCTACGCCGGCCGCGCCGAGGAGCGGCAGCGCCACATCGAGAGCCTGGCCGACCTGTACCTGGGCACCATCCGCGGCCTTGCCATCGCCATTGATGCGAAAGACCAGCGCTCGCACCAGCACATCGTCCGCGTCCAGCGGTCGGCCGTCGCCACTGCCCGGCATATGGGCCTCAGCGACGATCTGGTCGAGGCGGTCAACACGGGCACGCTGCTCAAAGACATCGGCAAGCTCGGCGTCCCGGACTATGTCCTGCTCAAGACCGGCGCGCTGACTGATGAGGAGTTCGCCAAGATCCGCAAGCATCCCGAGGTCGGCGCGGCCATCCTGGAAGGCGTCAACTTTCCCTGGCCGGTCCTGCCCGTGGTCCGCTCCCACCACGAACGCTGGGACGGCACCGGCTACCCGGATGGGCTAAAAGGTGAGGAGATCCCGCTGACGGCGCGCATCCTGGCCGTCGCCGATGTGTATGATGCCCTGACCTCCTCCCGCGCCCATCGGGGCGTCTGGAGCCGTGAGGCGGCGATGGCGGAGCTCGCGCGCCAGGCCGGCGCCCAGTTCGACCCCGCCGTCGTGGCCGCCTTCGCCGCCGTGATCGGCGGCCTGGCGGAAGAGCCGGAGGAGGAAGCGCCCGAATTTGCCTCGGCAGACAGTGTTATGGGCAGTGAGGGGCATCGGATCATCAAATCCGGGGATGCGGTCCGCCAGATTCAGCGCGCCTCCTCGGAGCTGTGGGCGCTCTACGAGGTCGCCCAGACCCTGGCGTCGTCCCTGGGTCTGCAAGAGACTTTGGAGATCTTGGGCCGCAAGCTGGAAGCGATCCTGCCCGGCACCGCCTGCCTCTTCCTGCTGCGCGAGGGGGCGGAAGATGTCCTGATGGCCCGTGTATCGGTCGGGCTGAACGCGGAGAAGCTGCGCGGGGCGCGGGCGGGTGGCCCGACCAGCCTTTCCCTCCAGGTCGCGACCCGCCGCCAGACTTACCGCGGCCCCTATGATCCCGACGATCTCCGGCTGTCGGACACGCGGGCCGGGGACTGGGAGCTGCTGCGGGCCGCCTTGATCGTCCCCATCCTCCACCTGGGCGAAGTGCTGGGCACGATCAACCTCTACCACCCCGACAATGGCGCCTTCGGGCCGCACGAACAGCAGCTTCTGGAGACTATCGCCGAGCGGGCCGCGCTGGCCCTCTATAACGGCCTGCTATTCGACCGGACGCGCTCGCATGCCAACACCGACGGGCTGACGGGGCTTTACAACCTGCGCTATTTGACTCAGCAGGTGGATGTGCTCTGCGCGGGAAGCGAGCCGCTGGCCCTACTCTGCTTGGACCTGGATAGCTTCAAGCCGATCAACGACAATTTCGGCCATCAAAAGGGCGATCAGGTGCTGTGCGACCTGGCCGAGATCTTCTGCGGGGCCGTCCGTGACGCCGACATCGTCGCGCGCTACGGCGGTGATGAGTTCTTGGTCGTCCTGCGCGGGGCGGGCGCGGCGGAGGCGCAGGCGATGTCCCAGCGGCTGTGCGAGGCCGTGTCGGCCTACGACCCCAGCCTGGCACATGCGACACTGGGGCGCCTGCGGGTGGGCGTTTCCATCGGGTGGGGCTGCTCCCCCGGCGACGGCCGGGACTGCACTGCCCTGCTGGCCGCCGCCGATGCCCGCATGTACCGCGAGAAGACCCAGCGCAAGCTGGGCGCGCTGGCCGACCCGAGGCGGGAGGGCCTGGCTGCACAAGACGCGCCCCAGCTGAGACTAGTCGATGCGGCGTGAGCGCCGTCAGGCTCCCGATTCCAAAGATCCCTCCCTAAAGAGAGTTATGAACTGATGTTACGCAGTCCCGCCGTCGGGTGCAGTTGCTCCGTGAACGGCAGGTCTAGGGGGCGCAGACGCCGACCGCGGAGCCACTGCCCCTCGTAGGAACGGAGCGGGGTGAACACCCGACCCTGTGGGCGGGAGAGAATCCCATTCTTAAATCTCCCGGTCGCAGACCGGTTGGCCGTAGGCCCCCCAGACCTGCCCTTCAGGGCGGGACTGCGTAACATCGGTTAGGAAGTGATGTCACGCAGGACCTCGTCACGAGGGGATGCACTCACGCGGGGATGAGTTGCGCGGGGATGTATCCCTCTCGCTCCGGGACGAACGTCCTGCGGACGTGGGAAGGGACCTATGGCCTAGCCTTCCCGCGATTACTCCTCCGTCCGAAGGACGTGCTTTCGTAGCGAGAGAAGTTTACTTCCTCGCATGTCTCTGCGTAACGTCAGCTAGGAAGTGCTGCCCGCCGCCTGCCCCCCCGCAGTCGGCGGGCTTTTTCTATGCCCAGATAATCCGGCACTTGTGGCAGTGATGTCCTCCCGCCGGCCCTCCCATAATTAACCTAGATGGTTCCCGCCCCCGACCAGGGCAAACCGGCTGCAAGGCCGGGACGCAAAGCCGACGGGTCTCCGCAAATCCCAAGCACGGAGACGGCCGGGCTGCCGAACGGGCGACACGCTTCCTCCTCGGGCAAGGGGCCATCCTATCACATCCTTCGCAAGCGACAAAGGCATACCCGGCGAAAGCCGGGGACGCAAAGCCACGGGCCTTCTCCTTGGGCTGTATCGAGAGAGACAGCGTGAGGAATGGCCGCCGAGCCACCACACTGCGACGATTACGAGGGACAACCATGGAACATCGAACATCGGAACATCGAATCGCAGCACGAAACGCGTTTCGTGGGGTGCCCACGCTGGCTGCCCTTTCTTTGAGCCTGGCCGGGATGCTACTGACCGGCTCCCCCGCCCATGCGGATGCGCCTCCTGCCCAGAACCTCTGTGCCAAAGCCGACGCCTTCCTCGCTCCGACGCTGGCCGCTAAACCGGCCTCGGGCCACTCCCTGCCGGGCTGGTCGCCCGTCATCCTCAAGCTGAACGGCGGCATTTCTCCGGCGCGAGAGGCGACCCTGAAATCACTGGGCATGGACATCACCCGCCGCCTGCCCTTCCTCCAAGCCATCGCCGGGCGCGTTCCTGCGCGCCGCCTGCGCGCCGTCGCCGCCCTGCCCTTCGTCACGCACCTCTCCTCGGATGGGGCGGTCAAAAAGTGCGATGACTTCACCGAGGGGTCCAGCGGGGATACCGCCGCCTATCAGCAGTACGGGCTGGTCGGGAAGGGCGTGATCGCGGTCGTCCTGGACAGCGGCATCGCCCCCAATCCCGATCTCGACACGCGCTACTACAACGCCGTGAGTTTCGTGCCCGGCGACCCCAGCCCCGCCGACAAATGCGGGCATGGCACCCATGTCGCCGGCATCATCGCCGGCAGCGGTCTGGCCTCCTCTGGGCCGGGCTACAAGCACACGTTCCATGGGATCGCTCGCGGAGCCTTCATCGTCAATGTCCGTGTCCTGGACCAGTATGGGCAGGGGACGGTCAGCTCCGTCCTGGCCGGCATCCAGTATGTGGTCGCGGTCAAGAACAAGTACAGGTATACCAACCCGGTCGTCCTGAACCTGTCGCTGGGCCACCCGGTCGGCGAGAGCTACAAAACGGATCCGCTCTGTCAGGGCGTCGAGGCCGCCTGGAAAGACGGCATCGTGGTCGTCTGCGCCGCCGGTAACTCCGGCCGCGCCAATGCGGTCACCACGGCGGGGGCGGCGAACGAGGGCTGGGGAACGGCCTACGGCACCATCCAGTCGCCCGGCAATGACCCCTATGTCATCACCGTCGGCGCATCTAAGAGGAGTCTGAATGCCGACAGCACCCCAGACCTCAACCGTGCCCATGACAAGATCGCCACCTATTCGAGCCGGGGGCCGAGCCGCCTGGATCTGGTGCTCAAGCCCGACCTCATCGCGCCGGGCAACAAGGTCATCTCTTTGGATGCGCCCGGCAGCTACCTCGCGACGCAGTACGCGGTGAACGACGAAGTGCCGATGTCGTACTATGCCCCCAGCGGTGCGGTCGGCATGTCCAGCAACTACCTTCAGCTCTCCGGCACCTCAATGGCCGCGCCGGTCGTGGCCGGGGCTGCCGTCCTGCTGCTCCAGGCCGATCCGACGCTGACGCCCGACACCATCAAGGCCCGCTTGATGATCAGCGCCGACAAGTGGGCTGCCCCCGACAGCAGCGGCATGCCGACGGGCCAGGCCGACCCCTGCACCTACGGGGCGGGGTATCTGAATATCCCCGCCGCCCTCAAGAGCAGCGTCATCGCCAGCCTGCCGGCCCTCAGCCCGACATTGATCCAGGACGCGCAGGGGAACGTCAGCATCAACGCTTCGGACCTCGTCTCGGGGAGCCACCTGATCTGGGGCAGCGCGGGCCTGACCGATCTGCACGTCATCTGGGGGACCAGTGCGCTCTCGGGGACGAGCACCCTCACCGCCTCGCACATCATCTGGGGCGCCAGCGTCTGGGCCGATCATATCATCTGGGGTGTCGACACGGACGCCGCGGACCTTAGCACCGCCGCCTACGGCGAGTAAGAGCCGCCCCTCTCCAAGCCCGCCGCCTGCACAACCTCCCACTCGTGGGGGCAGGCGGCGGGCTTTTTTTGCGTCACGCCTGGCAGCATTAGCGGCAGACCGGAGCGGGTATAATAAACAGGCAAAAAGAGGCGATACAGGCTTGGGCGGGTAAAGACCGCCGGAGCCTTTTTCGTGCGTCACAGGTGCCCGGCGATTTTGGAAGGAAGCACTCGCGAATGGATCTGCGTGAACTGCCCGGCTTGGCGGAAGACTATCCCGCGTACCAGGAACTTAAAAAAGCCGTCGCATTGGGCGGCGTCACCCAATTGGAAGGACTGCCCGTACCGGCGAAAGGCTGGCTGCTGGCCCAGCTCCAGCGGGACACCGACCGACCCCTTGTCGTTATCTCCTATAACGACGAACAGGCCGGACGGCTGGCCGCCGATCTCGCACGGTACGGCGTCGAGGAAGACGCCTTGACCAGCCTGGTGTCGTCTACCGAGACCTTGATCTTCGCCGAGGGCGCCCCCGATCTGGCCCAAACCGGCCGGCGCGTCGCTGCCCTCCAGAAGATGACGCAGGGGGCAGCGCGCGTCACTGTCGGCTCCATCGGCGCGTGGCTCCAGCGGGCCGTCAAGCCTGAGCTGATCCAGGAGCGGCGCGCCGAGCTGCGCGTCGGCGCGGCCGTGGACATCGGGCAATTCGAAAAGTCCCTAGTGGACTTCGGCTATGAGCGCGTTGAAGCCGTCGAGTTGGCCGGGCAGTGGACCCGGCGCGGCGGCATCCTCGACATCTTCCCCGGCGATGCCGCCCTGCCGTTCCGCGTGGACTTCTTCGGCGACGACATCGAGAGCATCCGGCCCTTCGATGTCGAAACCCAGCGCTCGGTCGGCAAGGCCGAGGTGCTGACCGTCGCCGCCGTGCGCGAGGTCCCCTATGAGGATGCCTCCGTCGCCGAGGCGGTGGCTCGACTGAAGCGCGAGCTGCTGGGCCGCATGGCGGCCGTGAAAAAGGCGAACCTCGATGGCCGGGGCGCGGAGCACGCGGAGCGGCTGGAGGAGCGGATCGAGGGCGATATCGCGCAATTGCAGTCGCATGCGTACTTCGACGCCATGGAATACTATCTGCCGTATCTCTACCCGGATGCCGTCTGCGCCCTGGATTATATCCCCGACGACGCCCTCATCATCCTGGACGAGCCGAGCCAGGCCAAAGCCCGCTGGGAGCAGCGCGAGACGGAGATCCAGGATATCATGGCGGCGCGGGCCGCGCGGGGCGAGTACCTGACCCCGGACATGCCCCATGCCTGCGGCTTCGAGACGGTCCTAAGCGCCCTTCCCAAAGCGCCCGCGACGGTCCTGCTGGCCTTGCTCGGGCGCGGTTTAGACGGCATCAAAATTGACAAAACGAACTCCATCCCGACCCAGGCTGGGGCGATGGAGAACTTCGCGGCCCGCCTCCCCGCCTTCTTCGAGGCGCTTGACGGCTGGCTCGGCGCGCGCTTCCGCTGCGTCATCGTCACCGAGCAGTCGGAGCGCCTGCGGCAGATATTGGCTGACCACAAGATCCCCGCCTCGCCTCTAGACCGGCTGGAAAATGGCGGGGAGGCCGGCGTCTTCGTCGTCACCGGCTCTGTCCTCGGCGGCTTCAAGCTGCCCGAGGCGAACCTGATGCTCGCCACCGACACGGACATCTTCGGACACCGCGCCCATCAGAAACCGCCCAAGCGGGCCTTCAAAGAGGGCCTGAAGATCACCTCTTACCTGGAGCTGCGCGAGGGGAACTTCGTCGTCCATATCCACCACGGCATCGGGCGCTACGGCGGCATCACCAAGCTCAAGGGCACCGACGGTGCCGAGCGCGACTATTTGCTGCTCGAATACGACGGCGGCGACAAAGTTTATGTCCCGACGGATCAAGTAGACCGGGTCCAGAAATACATCGGGTCCGCCGACTCGCCACCTACGGTCACCCGCCTGAACAGCGGCGATTGGGCGCGGGCCACCAAGAAGGCCAAGAAGCAGGTCCAGGAGATGGCCGCCGACCTGATCAAGCTTTATGCCGCCCGCAAGGCTGCGACGGGCCATGCTATGCCGCCGGACACCCCCTGGCAGCAGGAGATGGAGGACGCCTTCCCGTACCAGGAGACGCCTGACCAATTGGCCGCCATCGAGGACGTCAAGAAAGATCTGGAAGACGACAAGCCGATGGACCGGCTGATCTGCGGCGATGTCGGTTACGGCAAGACCGAGGTCGCCATCCGGGCCGCCTTCAAGGTGGTCAACTCGGGCCGCCAAGTCGCTATCCTCTGCCCGACAACGATTTTGGCCCAGCAGCACCTGGGCACGTTCCGGGAGCGCCTGGCTGCCTACCCCGTTAAGATCGAGATGCTGTCCCGCTTCGTCTCCAAAGCCGAGGCGACCCAGACCCTCAAGGGCCTGACCGAAGGCACCGTGGACATCGTGATCGGCACGCATAAAGTACTCTCCAAAGACGTCAACTTCCACCGGCTTGGCCTGCTGGTCGTGGACGAAGAGCAGCGATTCGGCGTCATCCATAAAGAGCGCATCAAGCAGATGAAGCGCAATGTGGACGTGCTGACTTTGACGGCGACCCCCATCCCACGCACCCTGCACATGTCTCTGTCGGGCATACGGGATATGTCCCTGATTGATGACCCGCCGGAGGGCCGCATGGCGATCAAGACCTTCGTCAAGGAGTACGATGACGAATTAGTCCGCGAGGTCATCCTGCGCGAATTGGACCGGGGCGGCCAGATCTACTTCCTGCACAACCGGATCGAAAGCATCTCGCATGTCGCCGAAAAAGTCCGCCGCCTGGCCCCCACCGCCCGCGTCGAGGTCGCCCACGGTCAGATGCACGAGGACGACATGGAAGACGTCATGCTCCGCTTCGGCGACCGCGAGTTCGATGTCCTGGTCTGCACGACGATCGTCGAGAGCGGCCTGGACATCTCCAATGTCAACACCATCGTCGTGGACAATGCCGACAGATTGGGCCTGTCCCAGCTGTATCAGCTTCGGGGCCGCGTGGGCCGGTCGCGCCGCCAGGGCTATGCTTACCTCCTGTACCGTAAGGACAAGCAGTTAAGCGAAGTGGCCGAGAAGCGCCTGAGCGCCCTGCGCGAGTTCCAGGACTTGGGCAGCGGCTATAAGGTCGCCCTGCGCGACCTGGAGATACGCGGCGCGGGCAACCTTCTTGGCGCGGCCCAGTCCGGGACGGTCTCCACCATCGGCTTCGACCTGTACACGCAACTGCTTTCGCAGGCCATCAATGAGATGAAGGGTGAGGCGATGGAGATGGAGTTCGAGCTGCCCAATGCCTCTCTCCCACTCGATGCCCTCATCCCTAGCATCTACATCCCCAGTGAGGCCGAGCGCATCTTGATGTACAAGAAGCTCACGGCGGTCCGCAAAATGGACGATGTCCAGCGCATCCAGGACGAGTTCGAGGATCGCTACGGCGACCCGCCGCGCCCGGTCTGGAACCTGCTTGCCTTGCTGCGCCTGCGTCTGCGCTGCCACGCGGTCGGCATCTCCTCCGTCGTCGCCGAGAAGCGCCGCGTCGCCGTCCGCTTCACCGGAACGCACCTGACGCCCGACAGCATCCGCCGACTGTCCCGGACCTATATGCAGCACCAGTTCCTGCCCGACATCGTGTTCCTGGCGACCCCCGATACCCCCGCCCGGATGCTGACTGCCGTGGAGGAAATGGTCGAAGTCCTGGCAAAAGTCCTCCCGCCCCGCGCCGCCCCCGTTCGTGCCCCGCACCCGCCGATGCTGGGCCGACGGGAGGAAGCCGCCCCGGAGAAGAACGGGACGCCGCGCGCCGACAAGCCCAAGCCCGCCCTCGCCAAGAAGCCGCCGGAGCCGTCGGGCGAAGATGCCAAAGCCCGCAACCTGGTCAGTAATCAGGTCTCCGCCCGGCGGCGGGGGACCTACACGCGGGGGCGGGGATAGGTTCCCGGTCGGAAGACCAAGGACAAAGGGCGAAGATCAAAGAAGATCAAAGAGGGCGCGGCAAGCAGCGCCTCCGCAGCATTATCCGACGCCCGCGCAGGCGGGGATTTGCTCTGCTCAAGCCCCGCCGTTCCGGGCAGGGCAGACTCACACGAGGACACAATGATGATGAGTGACAAGTCAGCTGCCTGGAGAATGCTGCGGGTGGCGACGGGGTTCGTCCTGCTCTCAGCGGCGGCAGCGCTCTTGGCCGCCCCAGTGACGCGAGGCGAGCCGGCCCCTCCCCAGGCGGCCCCAACTTACGCATCGTGGAGCCACGGGCCTTCCTCCCGCCCGGACGACTTCCCCATCGGCGTCTGGCTCCAAAGCCCCAGCAACGCGGCGAAATATCAGGCGGCGGGCATCAACCT
>JANLUQ010000162.1:0-3882 GCA_031363565.1 Armatimonadota bacterium
TAGGGGCGAACCTTGTGTTCGCCCTCCTATTCTTCGCGTTCTATCTTTTCTTTGCTCGTTCTGTCTGTCTGCCTACGCCTTTTCTCGGCAGCCTACGCCGCCGACGCCGCGTAGGACTCGATCTCCAGCCGCTTGAAGACCAGGGCGTCCAGCAGGTCGGCCAGGGCCGTTTCGTTCAGGCTGAAATACTCCAGGATCACCGGGTCAAGCTCGCGCACCAGGGAGTCGCCACCGCTGCCGATATTCGAGCGGTGGGCCAGGACATTTGCCAGATACACGATGGCGGCCAGGTCGAACGATGTCTGCGCCCGCGTCGGGTGATGGTGGAACTCGACCGCCTCGACGATCGGGGCAGGCAGGCCCCACCGGCCCAGCACCCACGCGCCCAGGGCCGGATGGGAAAGCCCGATGACCTTCTTCTCAGCATCATACATCGCAAGCTGCTCCTCGCGCACGGTGTCCATGACCTCGGCCAGCCCTTGCGGGACGAAGCGGGCGAGGATGATCTTGCCGATGTCGTGCAGCAGGGCCGCCGTGAAGGCCTTCTCGGACTGCGGGTAGCGCGTCCTTTTGGCGACCAGCTTGGCCGCCGTTGCCGTTGTGATCGAGTGCTTCCACAAGGCGTTCAGGTCCAGGCCGGTCGCCTGGACCCGGAACATGTCGAAGACGGCGGCAGCCAGCAGCGCGTTCTTGAGTGTGGCAAAGCCGAGCAGCGTGACGGCCTGCGGGATGTTGGCGATCTTCTGCCGAAAGCCGTAGTAGGAGGAGTTGGCGAGCTTGAGGACCTTGGCGGCCATGGCCGGGTCCGCCTGGATGACTTTGGCGAGGTCTGAGGAGGAGCAGAACGGGTCCTCGATCATCTGCATGACGCGCAGGACGCTCGCGGGCAGCGTGGGCACATCGGAGATGCGGGACAGCAGGCTTTCCAGGTACGGGTTCTTCATGGTGCTCTTCTCTTCCAGACGGTCGCGTTCGCGCAGGAATGCTTGTGGCTAGATACCGGGATTATCGGCACGCGGCGGCGGGTGCCGTATCGGGAAGAATACGGGGGTTGGGGGTGGGGATACAGGCAAAAACCGAAGCCGCCGGGACCACAATGGTTCCGGCAGCTTTCAGCCACTGCTCATTCGGTAATGCCATAGCCACGAGAGTACCCGCTAGCCAGAATGCTTGTAGATTGCTCTTCATAGTGCGCGAGGTCCAGAGGCGCGTTCCGCCATGAATTGTTCCTGCTTTGGAGTGAAACGAGGCGGCGAGCGCTACCGGGCAGCCGGGTGAACATGGATCAACGCTTCACCAAAGGAAGGGACATGCGTTTTCAGTGCCTCTTCCACGGCACTAACAATCGCATGGGAATCCCTCACCGACATATCGGGATCGACGGTGATATGCAGATCGGCAAACACGCGATGACCGATCCAACGGGCGCGGACCTTATGAACACCGACAACCCCTGGAACATGGGTCGGCGCGTGTTCCACTTCAGCCAATATCTCCGGCTCGATCTTCTCAATCATGCGGTTGAAGACCGAGATCGTCGCGTCTTTGACGATGAACAAAATCGCAACCGTGATGAGGATGCCGACGATAGGATCAACTATCGGGTAGCCCATCCAGGTCGCAGCGACGCCCAGCAGCACAGCCAGGCTGGTAAAGCCGTCCACGCGGGCGTGCAGCCCGTCCGCCACCAGTGCCGCCGAGCCGATCGCTTTCCCCGTTTTGATACGGAACACGGCCACTGCTTCATTGCCAACAAAGCCGATGAGCGCCGCCGCCACCACCCACCAGAGATGCGTCATGGGTTGCGGGTGAATAATTTTCATCACCGACTCATAAGCCGCGACACAGGCAGAGAAGAAGATCACCCCCACAATCATCACGCCGGCCACATCCTCCACTTTGCCATAACCGTAGGTAAAGCGCCGGTTGACGCCGCGCTGTGCGAGGGCAAAGGCGATCCACAGAGGAATGCTGGTCGTTGCGTCGCCAAAGTTATGAATGGTATCGGCCAAAAGCGCCACCGAATGCGATGCCAGCACGACGGCAAGCTGTAAAACCGCTGTCACCAGCAGGCCGATCAGTGAGAGTTTCAGAGCCGAAATGCCGCGCTCGTTTGACTCCATTACTTCATCTATCTTGTCGGCGGCGGCGTGGGAATGCGCGAACGTGCCGCGAAACCAGCCGAGAAAGCCCGTTCCGTGATCGTGCGAATGGTCACCCGGCCCGTAGCTATGCCCGCCGTGATCGTGTCCAGCCTCATGGTTATGGCCGTGCGCTTCTTCGGTGAAGGCGGTTTCGTAATCATGCGTATGGCCGCCATGCGTCAGGCTCAGGCTTACCTCAAACTCATGCGGTTCCGGTATGTCCTGTTCCGATTGCAGAAATCCGCCCTTGTCGGTGAAGGTGAAAACCTGCTTTGTCCCATCCAGGCGCAGCGTCTCCAGCGCCGCCGCTAGTCCACGCGGCAGCGCGAGAGGGCGCTTTTCAGGCGCGAAGAAATAGAGCCGGAATTGCGGCGGGACGCCGGTTTCATAGACGCTGATTTCAACAAAGCCGAAGTCGGTTTCTATCCATTTGCCGCCGTGCGGCGGCGCTTCCACTACTGCACTCATAAAGGTCACCCACGTTCTATTTCAGGTAGGTTCTCAGCACGTCAATGACTTCCTCAACTGCCTCGGCCTGCTCCGGCGTGGGGGCCGCGTGCGGGTCAACGATGTGCAGACGGATATGCCCTTCCATTACTTCGGCCATGAGGCCGTTGATGGCCCCGCGAATACCCGCGATGCTTTGCAGGATACGGGCCGGGTCTTGTTCCCCTTCTAGGGATTTCTCGACTCCTTCCACTTGGCCCTTAATCCGGCGCACCCGATCCAGCAGTTTTTTTCTGTCTTTGATGGTATGACTCATTTACCTGTCTCCAAATATAGTATACCCCATCATACCATATCCACAAAGAAGGTCACGGCCTGCGGCATAAAGGTTAGCATTGAAACGGAGATTTCAGAGGGGGAGGGTGAAGCCATGCGAACCCGCCGGCTCTCCACTGCCGGATGCCCAGCAGAATATGAACCCGCTTTGAAGAATCGCGTACATAGAAAGCGTGCCTTGTGGGGCGCTCTTCCAATACGCCCTCTCCCTGGGCGTATCGGGCGTACTGATGGGCGGGCTGGCGCGGAGCCTCGCTGCTCGTCTCGCTGGGGATGGCCTTCTTCACCGCCTTGGTCTACCGGCTGGGGCTATTGCGCCAGCCGCTCATAGGTGGCGTACTGCCAGAGGGCGAGGCGTGTGGGCATCGGGGCGGGGGCGGAGCGCTGCCAATCGGCCTCGAACTGGGCCTGCATTTGGCCGATGACGGCGCCCCCGATAAGCTCGATGTCGGTCTCGCGGACCCAGCCGAAGCCGGCCCGAGTCCAGTTGGTCGAGCCGGCGACAGCCCGGTCGTCGTCGAAGAGGGCCATTTTGAGGTGCAGCCGCAAGACGTCCGGCCCCAAGCGGTAAAAGTGTATGGGGACACCGGCCCGAAGCAGGGCATCCACGGCCCCGGCGTTCAGGGGCGCGGCGGGCAGCCAAGGGTAGGACACGAGCGGGTCGAGCAGGACGCGCACCGAAACGCCGCGCGTGTGGCAGGCGATCAGCGCGTCAACCAACTCCGTCCGGCCCATCTCGCATAGGGCGACGCAGACGGAGGAGGTGGCTCGGAGCAGGTTCTCGCGCAGGGCGGTCTCGGTGGGGAACTGACCCGCGCCCGTCCCCAGGAGCCGCGCCTGCGTCTGACCGGGCGTGAGGGTCAGCGGCATAGTCGGAGGTGGCGCATCGTTATCATCGCCGGCCTGCCGCCACTCGTCATCGAACAGGTCCGCCAGAGACCGCGCGATAGGCCCG
>JANLUQ010000191.1:0-2056 GCA_031363565.1 Armatimonadota bacterium
GATGCGGACTCCGCCAAGTCTTACCTCTCCGCCGCAGACAGCACCCTTTCGAGTGTCAGCATGATCGTTCAGTCCGCGCGCCAGATCGCCGTTCAGGGCGCCAATTCGAGCCAGTCCCCGGACAGCCTCAAGGCACTGAGCAGCCAGGTGGACGGCATCATCGCGCAGGTCACACAGCTTGCCAACACGGACCTGCATGGGGCGTATTTGTTCGGCGGGACCCAGACGAAGACGCCGCCCTTCGATGCCGCCCAGAACTATCATGGCAACACGCAACCGCTCTCGGCAGGCATCGGGCCAGGCTACTCCATCCAGACCAGCGCCGTCGGCAGCGCCGTCTTCGGCCCGGCCTTCGCCGCGCTCCAGTCATTGAAGCAGCACCTCTCGGACGCCGCTGCCGGGACAGCCGGCGCGCTGGGCAGCATCTCCAGCGACATCACGCAGGTAGATGCGGGGCTGACCGCGATCAGTGCCGCCCAAGCGAACATCGGCGCCAAGGGCAGCCAGGTGGACTCGGTCAAGCAGCAGTTGACGCGGGCACAGACCGGATATCAGGATTCGATCTCCAGCATTGAGGGAGTAGACCTGGCGACGGCTTATGTGCAGCTTCAAAGCGCGCAGAATATCTATCAGGCCTCGCTCTCGACCACCGCCAAGGCTTTCCAATATAGCCTTGCAGACTATTTGCATTAGATTCGGTTTACGGACACTTATCGGTTTACGGACACCTAGGAGTACCCATGTTCATGCACATCGAGACCACACGCTTCGGCGCCTTAGACGTGGAGGAGCGGAAGGTGATCACCTTCCCGGACGGGATGCCCGGCTTCGAGGAGCACCGCCTGTTCACCCTCATTCCGCACCACACGGCGGACGGCGGCAAGGGCAGTCCGTTCGTCTGGCTCCAGTCCATGGAGGACGGCGGTCTGGCGTTCCTGGCGATGGATCCGCACCAGGCCTTCCCCGACTATGCCCCGCGCGTCCCGCTGGCTGAGATGGAGGCGCTGGCACTTGTCAACAAAGGAGAGGGCGAAGAGGCTGCCCGGCCCCGCCTGTATTCGCTGCTGACCATCCCTGCGGGAGACCCCGCCGGTATTACGGCGAATCTGATGGCCCCGGTCGTCGTCAACTCCCGTGCGCGCCTGGCGAAGCAAGTCGTCCTGAACACGGACCACTATGGCCTGCGCCACCGCCTGCTGCCGGGTGAATAAACTTCAGACGCGCCCCCTTGACACTTGACAAGGGGAAAGAATAAACAGTAAAATGGCGTATCACTTGCATGCGCCGCGAAAATCGTTTCGCCGCGTCGTGCCAGGGAGGGCCAAATGTTAGTTCTGACACGAAGATTAAACCAGAGCATCAAGATCGGCGATGAGATCGAGATCACGGTCATCGAAGTCCGTGGCGATCAGGTCCGGCTGGGCGTCACCGCCCCGCGTGATGTCTCCGTCCACCGCAAGGAAGTCTACCTGCAAATCCAGCAGGAGAACCGGGCCGCCTCCGCCGCGCCCGATGCCTCCGACCTGGACGCGCTCGGAGACGCGATCACGAAGCAAGGCAAAATCAAATAGCGACCGGCCCACCAGAACGCCCGCTCCGAATGGAGCGGGCGTTTCGTTCTTTGGTGGCGCGTGTGTGTCGTGTAAATCGGGGGATGAAGGAGAAGAATAATGGGTGGTGGTCTAGCTTAGCGAAAAGCGCGGAAGCCTCCTCCATTGATGGAGGAGATGAATGACGTATCGTCTTTTCGAAGACGATAATCACCTTTATTAGATACTGATGTTACGCACAGGCTGTGACCGGGCCGTAAACGCCCCGCCTTGGGCGCCCCGCCGTGAACGCCCCGCCGTGAACGGCAGGTCTAGGGGGCGCAGACGCCAACCGCCCGGTGGGCGGAAGAGGCACACGAGTGGATGAAGCGCACGGGCGGAAGCGTCACTAGAGGCTGTTAAGTACTTGCGCGGAAATAGGCTATAATTAGATCAAGATGAGCCGACTGATTATCCTTACCCTGACCGACGAGGAGCGCGCCGCCCTAGAACAAGGCTCCCGCCAC
>JANLUQ010000208.1:0-4165 GCA_031363565.1 Armatimonadota bacterium
CGCTTTTAGACTCACCTTCGGCACGTCCGCGCTGGCCGCCGCCCTAAACGCCGTGTTCGGCCTGCTCGTCGCCTGGACTCTGGTCCGCTACCCGTTCCCCGGTCGGCGCGTAATAGACGGCCTGGTAGACCTGCCCTTTGCCCTGCCGACGTCCGTGGCGGGCATTTGCCTGAGCGCCGTCTACGCCGAGAACGGCTGGATTGGGCGCTGGCTGGCCCCGCATGGTATTCGCGTCTCGTACACGCCCCTGGGTATCCTGGTCGCCCTGGTCTTCATCGGCCTGCCCTTCGTTGTCCGCACCGTCCAGCCCGTCTTGCAGGATTTGGAGACTGACGTTGAAGAAGCTGCCGCCAGCCTCGGGGCGAATCGCTTCCAGATCTTCACACGCGTCCTGCTCCCTACCCTGTTGCCCGCCGTCCTGACCGGCTCCACGCTGGCCTTCGCCCGCGCCCTGGGCGAGTACGGCTCGGTGATCTTCATCTCGGACAATATTCCACTGAAGGGCGAGATCGTCCCCAAGCTGATTATGGACAAGCTGGACCAGTTTGATTATGCGGGCGCGACGGTCATTGCCGTCGTTATGCTGCTGATCTCCTTCCTGCTTCTGCTTCTGGTCAACCTGCTGCAATGGTGGACGCGCAAGCGCCTGGGGATGACGTAAACATGGCAAACGCACCCGGCATCGACCTCAGCCCGACACTCGCAGACACCAACCGTCCCCCGTTGGCGACGGAACCCTGGCCGGTCCGGCTGGTATTCATCCTGGTGACTTTGCTTTTCCTGGGCCTGTTCCTAGGCCTGCCGCTGGCCGCCGTCTTCGCGCAGGCGTTCGCGGGCGGTCGGGGAGCATACTTCGAGGCTATCCGGGACCCAAACACGCTGGGCGCGATACGGCTAACCCTGCTCACGGCGGCCATCTCGGTGCCGCTGAACGTCCTGTTTGGGGTCGCCGCCGCCTGGGCCATCGCCAAGTTCGAGTTCTGGGGCAAGAACATCCTGCTGACCTTGATTGACTTGCCGTTTGCGGTCTCACCGGTCGTTGCGGGCTTGGTCTTCGTGCTGCTGCTGGGCAAGTTCAGCCCACTCGGCGGGCTGCTGGACGCGCACGGGATCAAGATCATCTTCGCCGTGCCGGGCATCATCCTGGCAACGACCTTTGTGACCTTCCCATTCGTCGCGCGCGAGCTTTTGCCGGTCATGCAGGCACAAGGGGTGGAAGAGGAGCAGGCCGCCATCGTGCTGGGCGCGACCGGCTGGCAGACCTTTTGGCGCGTCACCGTCCCAAACATCAAGTGGGGCCTTCTCTACGGCGTCATCCTGTGCAATGCCCGCGCGATGGGCGAGTTCGGGGCGGTCTCGGTCGTATCGGGGAAGATCGTGGGCCAGACGAACACCCTGCCCTTGCAGGTGGAGGCGTTCAACGACGACTACAATTTCGTCGGTGCTTTCGCCGCCGCTTCGCTTCTGGCAATGCTGGGGTTGGTGACACTGATCGTAAAGTCCTTTATCGAGTGGAGAACCGCCCACCGTGACCGCTGAGACAACTTGTGAGCACCAAATATGAGCATTGAAGTGCGCGATGTATCGAAGACCTTTGGGAGCTTCGCGGCCCTTAAAGACGTGAGCCTCAAAGTCGAGACCGGCGAGCTGGTCGCCCTGCTCGGACCATCGGGGTCGGGCAAGACGACGCTGCTGCGGATCATCGCCGGGCTGGAGTTTCCGACGCAGGGGTCCATCCTGTTCGGAGACGAGGACATCGTTCGGCGCGACGCCCGCAGCCGGCAGGTCGGATTCGTCTTCCAGCACTATGCCCTGTTCCGGCACATGACCGTGTTCGAAAACATCGCCTTTGGCCTGCGCGTCCGTCCCCGCGCGACCCGGCCCTCCAAGGCGTTCATCACGGACCGCGTCATGGAGCTGCTGAAACTCGTCCAATTGGAAGGCCTGGCGGTCCGTTATCCGTCCCAGCTTTCCGGCGGCCAGCGGCAGCGGGTCGCCCTGGCCCGTGCCCTGGCCGTCGAGCCGAAGGTTCTGCTGCTGGATGAGCCGTTCGGGGCACTCGACGCCCGCGTCCGACAGGAGCTACGGACCTGGCTGCGCCGCCTGCATGATGAGCTGCATATCACCAGCGTCTTCGTCACCCACGACCAGGAAGAGGCACTAGAGGTTTCGGACCGTGTGGTCGTGATGAACAAGGGCCAGATCGAGCAGATCGGTACGCCGGACGAGGTCTACGAGCACCCGGCCAACCCGTTCGTGATGAACTTCCTGGGCAGCGTCAACCTCTTCCATGGCCGCGTCCACGAAGGCGAGGCGCAGCTCGGTCCGCTGGCCGCCCCCGCACCCGGCCTGAGCGACGCGCAGGACGCCCTCGCCATCGGCTACGTCCGCCCGCATGAACTGGACATCGCCCGGCACCGCAACGGCGCTCCGACCGTCGAGGCGATCATCCGCCACATCACCACCGTTGGCCCCACAGTCCGCCTGGAACTCCAGCGCAGCGACGGCGGCGGCCAGATAGACGCCGAGATGACCCGCGAGCGCTTCGGCGAGCTTGCTCTGAAGACCGGTGAACAGGTCCACGTCACCCCGCGCAAGCTGCAAGTGTTCTTGGAGGATTACTCGATCTAGGCGGCTTTCGGATACGGAAAACAAACGAGGGCGGGGTCCCCCCGCCCTCGTTTCCTTCTCTCCTTCTCCTCCACCCGGCACCCCATCTATTTGTGCCAGATCAGCGGGTTCACCGCGTCATCGTCCAGCACGTCGCCGACGTTCAGCGTCTTGAAATAGTCTTCAGGCAGGATGTTCCGGGTGCCGTTGAAGGTCTCCCCATCAGGCATATAGGCACAGGTCATCGCCCGGCGGGGCCGATTGGTCATGTTCGCACCCGCACCGTGGGCACATAGGCCGTTGTGGAAGACGGCGCTGCCAGCAGGGCAGGGGCAGCCGACCGGGGCGATCTCGCGCCACTGTGGGTAGACTTTGAGAAGGTCGGCCTGGTTTTTCCCGATGCCCGCGTTCTGCCAGGTCGCCGTCTTCTGCGTGCCGGGCAGATAGTACAAGCAGCCGTTGTCGCGAGTAGCATCGTCCAGCGCAACCCAGATGGACAGCGAGTTACGGGACGAGAATGACCAGTACGGATTGTCCAAATGCCAGCCAGTCGGATTGCCGAAGGGCGGCTTGAAAAGCGCCTGGTCGTGCCAGATACGGATGCCTTCCACGCCCGCCAATGTCGCGGCGACCTGTCCCAGACGCGGGTCCAGCATCAGGGCACGCATCCCCGCGTGCGTGTCGGCCAGCTTTAGGCACTGGGTAAAAACCTGAGCGTAATAGTCGTCGGGGTTACCCTGGTTGTTCAGGACAGAGGAGGTCGAAGCCAGCCGTTCGGCGACAGCCTCATCTGTCATCCGGCTCCAGTGGGCCAGCTCATCGGTATCCAGAAAGTTCTCGATCACGAGAAAGCCGTTGTCTTGGTAGGAGCGTACTTGCTCCGGTGTCACTTGGTCCTTCATCGGGGTTCTCCTTAACAGATCTTCTCGCGCCGGGCCGCGTCGCCGTGGCCGATGGGGTGCTCCCCTACCCAGCGCTCGTCTACCGGCTCGGAAGCCAGTTGGTAGCGGGTGTCCGACGACAGGCGGACCTGGTCGGAACCGTTGTCGAGGCTGCAATGGACGGTGAACATGCTGAAGGTCAGCAGATCGCCCGCCTGGAAGTCCGCTGTCAGCCAGCGCCCGCCCAGCCGCTCGCGCAGGCGGACGGGGTTAAAAGTCAGCGCACCAAAGCCGCTGCTGCCGGTCGTGCGGATGTCGTTATGGTTGGAGCAGTAGGCGTCCACGTCTTTAGTCCCATAGCCCAGACGCAGGCGGTCATGCTTGTGCGAGCCTTCCAGCACCAGCAGCCCGCCGATCTCGCGCGGGATGTCGCCCAGCGGCGTCCAGGCCGTATAAAGGTCGGTCGTGCCACGCCCCATATAGACGATGTCGCAGTGCGGCGCGGTCCCCGCCCCCGGCGTCACGGCCCGCAGCCATGTGTAGTCAAAGTGGCGCACCTCGCCACCCAGCAGGCGCTCGTAGAACGCCATCATGCGGCCCTCATAGAGCAGGCGCATCAGAGTGGGGTTATCCTGAGTCAGCTCCGGCATGAAATAGGAAGTACGGTCTTTGCA
>JANLUQ010000212.1:0-4637 GCA_031363565.1 Armatimonadota bacterium
CTAGCGGCGCTCCAAGGAGGCCGAGTAATCGGTGTCGCCCACGCACACGACGAAGAAAGGCTGCTGTTTGGTCTTCATACTCTGTCACTCTCGGATTAACTCTCGCGGCTCAGTAGGCGCTTCCGTATCACCAGGCGACCACAGATAGGCCGGCGATTTCGTTGAAGTGGGCATCCCGCGAAACCAATATCAAGCCGTGCTGCAACGCCAACGCCGCGATCCAGATGTCGTTCTCCGGCAGGGGCCTCCCTTTGGCGCGCAACCGGTTTTTGATCTGCCCGTAGTGCTGTGCGGTTTCGGCGTCACAGGCCAGGACCGTACTGCGGCCCGCCAGTTCGCTCACCCGCTGGATGTTCGCGGCGGCATTGGCTGACTTCTCCGCCCCGTAGTACAATTCGCCCAAGACGATGCCCGGAATGAAGACCTCAAGAGCCTGGCTTAACTGCTGCAACACGGCGGCCTCTTGGGCGAAGAGCGCGATGATGATGTTAGTATCCAGCAGAAAGCGGAGGGAAGTTGCACTCAGCATGACATTACCAGCCCTCGGAATTTATCTGTCCACAGTCTTCCTTGACAGCCTGCGAGATGACGGCTAAGTCAGGCGCATCAATGGTGCCGGCCAGGGGCAACAGGCTCTGCCCCAGAACGCCGCGCGGTCGGGCGGCGGCCAAAGCGCGGGCGAAGTCGAGGACCTGGCGCTGCTGACTCGCGGGCAGGACTTCGAGTTGTTGGTGGATTTCTTGTTCGACAGAGGGACTAAGCATCGCGTTGATTCCTTTCCTCTATTCTACCACACGGCCCTATACGACGGCGGGAGAGCTATGCGGCGAGGGCTAACGCCTGCTGGACCGGCTGCGGCAAGTCAACGGGGAGGAGGTAGCTGGACGGGTACAAGTAATCCTCGCTACTCTCGTCTATGACCCGCACGAGGGAATGCTGCTCGGCCTGCTCATCGGGCAGGACCTGGTAAATCTTGCGGCGTTCCAGGGAGGCAGGGTACTCTGTGTTATCCACGCACACGACGAAGGAGGGATGCTGTGCGGTCATCATCATGCAGATTGCCGATCAGCGCCCGCCATCAAGTTGGCGACCGACAAATCCTCGTCTATCTCCGGCCAGTGCAAGCCCACACCCCCGCCCCCGATTTCAACCTGTGTGCGCTGCTCCGGTGTCGCCGCCCAGAGCCGGGGAAACCACAGCAGGGGTACACTCAGAATGCGCCCGTCTGTCAGGAAGACCTGCATCGCCTCACTTGAAAACTCGACGGCCCGCGCCAGGGCGGTGCGGGGGACGTAGCCGCGTTCTGTCTTCCTACGGCTCTCCAAAGTAGTCATTCCATGCCTCCACTAGCTCGGCCACATTATCAGAGACCAAGCGTTCTATTTCGTTGAGTTCGCATGTGCGGAACCCATGGTTTGAGGCCAGCAGGACCGGCAGCAGCCAGAACTTGGCCTCGTCTTCCCCGGCTTTGATATGGATGTGAGCCAGCTCCTGATTTTCGTTGCTGTAGAAAAAGAAGCGGTAGCGGCCGATATGCATCACTGTTGGCATGACGGCATTGTACCTGTCTACGCCCTGCGTGGCACGGCTCTCAGCTTCCCAACTTCGCCATCCGCAGCAGCTTCATCTCGCGGGGGGGGACGAATACCATGTCTTCGTCGCGGACTTTGATCTCTTCCAGGGCGGAGACGCCGCGTGCTTTTAGCTCCTCCAAGACGCCCTGGACGCGGTCTTCGGGGGCGCTGGCCCCGCTGGTGACGCCGACGGTCTGGGCGCCTTCCAGCATCTCGATGGTGATGTCCTCGCGCCCGCCGATGAGGTAGGCGCGGGCGCCCAGGGTCTCGGCGACCTGACGGAGCGACTTGGTATTGGAGGAGGTCTGGGAGCCGATCACCAGCACCACATCGGAGCGCGGGGCGATGACCTTGATGGCGTCCTGCCGGTTCTGGGTGGCATAGCAGATGTCGCCGGTCGGCGGGTCTTCCAGACGTGGGAAGCGGGCGCGCAGGGCGGCCACGATATCGCTGGTCTCATCAATGGAGAGGGTGGTCTGGGTCAGGTAGATCAATTTCGCTTCGGGCAGGTCGGGTAGATCGGCGACCTCAGAGACCTCGGTGACGAGGTGCAGGCGGCCCGGCGCTTCGCCCAGGGTGCCCTCGGTTTCGACATGGCCCTTATGGCCGATGTAGAAGATGCCGTAGCCGCGCTTCAGGAACTTGTGGACTTCGAGGTGTATCTTGGTGACGAGGGGGCAGGTGGCATCAATGACCTTCAGGCCGCGCGCGGTCGCCTCAGCCCGCACGGCGGGGGAGACGCCGTGGGCGGAGAAGATGAGCACGCTGCCTTCAGGGACATCGGCCAGGTCATCGGTGAAGATGGCCCCCAACTGGCGCAGGCGCTCCACGACGTGCTCGTTGTGGACGATCTCATGGCGGACATAGACGGGGGCGCCGAAGACCTTCAGGGCCTCCTCGACGACATCAATGGCCCGATCTACGCCGGCGCAGAAGCCGCGCGGGCTGGCGAGAAGCGCTTTCATCGGGCGGCCCCCACAAGGGGACGGGGGGCGTCCGCCAGCAGTCTTTCCAGCATATCCGTTTCGATCTCCCGGCGGCGGGTCTCATCGAAGGCGATGTCTTTAACGAGTGCTGTTCCAAGACGGGCCTGAGCCTTCTCAGACAGGTACGCGCATAGGCCTTTCAGTTCATCCTCGGGGACGTTCCGCAGGAGAGAGACCTGGTAGACAGCAGGGTACTCGTCCAGGTCATCGTCGAAGGCGCTCTCGAAAAGGAACTGCTGCCCACGATGGGTCGCGGCAAGAAAGCGCGGAACATCGTAAAATTCGCGGTTGACGAAAGGGGCGGTGCTTGGCATGGTCTTCTCCCATTACTGCTGAAATCCATTTCCACCGGTGGCTGCTTTATTATACCTGATACGGCCTGTGTGCCGCGAACAAATCCCGGCGGGGCGTCGTATAACAGGCGGAGGAACAGCACCTATGATACGAATTCGCATGACACGACTCGGCATGACACGAGGCGGTAAGACGCTGACTGCTGCGCTCTTGGCCGGCACAGCCCTCACCACGGCGGCCTGGGCACAATTCGGCGGGGGGCCGATGGTCCCACCTGCCGCACCCATGGGGATGCCGATGCCCGGTGCACCCAACATGCCCGGCGGCGGCCCGAGCATGCCGAATGCGCCGATGAGCGGCGGTCGGAACATGCCCGGAGCGCCCTTTGGGATGGGGCGGCTGCCGTTCGCGAGCGGCACGGTCACATCTGTAGATGCGGCGGCGGGAACAGTCCTCCTGGCACCCATGTTCGGCAGGGGGACGCCTCAGACGATAAAGGTGACGGATGCGACGCAAATCACGGCGACGCGAGAGGGAACGGTCGGGGACTTGAAGGTCGGGGATACGATCCAAGTGCGCGGTGTGCCGACGGGGATGACTGCCACGCAGATCACGGCGGGTGAAAGCACCGATCCGATCGGGGGGGGGATGGGCATGATGCCGATGGGGCCCCGCCTCGGCGGCAGGCCCGGCGGCGGTCGAAGCGGCTTGGGGGGGCAGGCTGCTTTCGCGCAGGCGACCGGCAAGATCACCGGCCTCAGCCCGTTGACGGTCTCGGTCTCGGACAGCGTTCAGGTGACGCTGCGGGTCGGCTCGGACGTCAAGGTCAGCCGGAACGTCACGGAGAAGATCAGCGACCTCAAGGCGGGCGACCGGGTCATGGCGAGCGGCAGGACCGGCGAAGACGGCATCCTCGCTGCCAGCCACATCCGCGTCAACACCGACTACGGCATGGGGCCACACTAGGCAGCGGGTGTTCCTAGCGCCGCCGGTAAGACAGTTCCAGGCCCAGGCCAATGGGGACTGTCAGGGTATCATAGCGGCCATCGGCGCGGACGGCCTCCTGGTAGCCGGCCAGATCTTCCGCATGGGAGAGCAGGTTGTCGGCAACGACCAAGCCGCCCGGACGAACGGCGTCCTTGAAGAGGTTCCACGCATCTTGATAAAGCTCCTTCTCGGGGTCTAGGAAGACGAGGTCCCAGGGGCCGGGGAGCGTAGGAAGCAGGGCCAGGGCATCGCCCAGGTGCTGCGTCACCACCCCTGTCAGCCCACCACGGACGAGGTTAGCCTGAGCGGCCTCATATTTCGCGGGCAGCAGCTCCAGCGTGGTGACATGGCCGCCCGTCTCGCGTGCGGCCAGGGCCAGAT
Source organism: Armatimonadota bacterium (assembly GCA_031363565.1). Taxonomy (GTDB): domain Bacteria; phylum Armatimonadota; class Armatimonadia; order Armatimonadales; family Capsulimonadaceae; genus JANXMY01. The sequence goes on from JANLUQ010000212.1 coordinate 4,223, forward strand.
GCACGGTCGAGAAGCCAACTGAGGTCCCGATCTCCAGGATGGCCTGCGCGTTCGCCGTGCGGGCTAGCAGGCTGAGGAACTGGGCCGCGTCCGGGTGCAGGGAGCGTGGGCGGAGCCATTTATCGGCGGTCATGTCCTGCGCCATGGCATCCGCCGCACGCATGTCGGCGAGCAGGGCCGTGACCTGTTCTGTAGTTTGCATGGGCAGAGTATACCGCAGAAAGGCCGCCGACATTTAAATTTAGGCGGCCGGCATATAAATTTATATCCAGTTGATTTTCAGATGAGTCTTTTTTATAGTTATACATGCCATCCACCTTAAAAATATAATCCCCTTCATTTGCGTCAGCTTTGAATTTCACATCACCGGTTATGGTGTTTGCAGTTGCATCAAGGTTCACTTTACCTATATATT
>JANLUQ010000219.1:0-2669 GCA_031363565.1 Armatimonadota bacterium
GGAAAACCTTGTGAGTCCCCGCCCTTTACGGGACTGAGACTTTATGCTATCATAGCTCCAACCGCCAAGTCTTAGTTCGCCGCCGACACAGGAGTTCCTTGCCATGACCATTTCCCGCCTCGCGCCCGCCCCGCTAAAGGCCGTCACCATTGACGGCCACTTCTGGCGGGAGCGTCTGCGCGTCAACCGCGAAGTCACCATCCCGACCGAGTACGACCAGTGCAAGACGACGGGGCGCATCGAGGCGCTGACATTGGCGCCCGTCCCCGACCAGCACATCTTCTGGGACTCGGACGTCGCCAAGTGGGTCGAGGCGGCATCGTACAGCCTGGCGACGCACCCCGACCCGGACGTGGACGCCCGGCTGGACGAGGTGATCGGGATGCTCGCGCGGGCGCAGCAGCTGGACGGGTATCTGAACACCTACTTCACGACCGTCGCGCCCGAGCGGCGCTGGACCAATTTACGGGATGACCATGAATTGTACTGCGCCGGGCATCTGATCGAGGCCGCCGTCGCCCACTTCGAGGCGACCGGGAAGACGAGCCTATTGGACGTCATGCGCCGCTACGCCGACTACATCGGCACGGTCTTCGGGCCGGAGGAAGGCCAGAAGCGCGGCTACTGCGGACATGAAGAGATCGAGCTGGCCCTGGTCAAGCTGGCCGAGGCGACCGGGGACGATAAGTACCTGCGCCTGGCCCGATACTTCGTAGACGAGCGCGGGAGCCAGCCGCACTACTTCGACCAGGAAGCGCGGGAGCGCGGCCAGGACCCTGGAGAGTTCTGGGCAAAATCGTATGAGTACAACCAGGCGCATGTCCCGGTGCGCGAGCAGAGCGCAGTCACCGGCCACTCCGTCCGGGGCATGTACCTCTACTCGGCGATGGCCGACCTTGCCGGGCGCACCGGGGATGAAGCGCTGAAGGCGGCTTGCGAGCGTATCTGGGCGCACCTGACCTCGGCGCAGATGTATGTAACGGGAGGCATCGGCGGCTTCGCCTCCAACGAGGGCTATGGGGCCGATTACGATCTGCCCAACGAGACCGCCTACGCCGAAACCTGCGCGGCCATCGGGCTGGTCTTCTGGGCCTCCCGAATGCTTCACCTCGACTGCGACCGGCGGTACGCCGATATCATGGAGCGCGCCCTGTACAACGGCGTCCTCAGCGGCGTCTCGCTCGACGGCACGAAGTTCTTCTACGACAACCCACTGGCGAGCGTCGGCAAACACCACCGGCAGAACTGGTTCCCTTGCGCCTGCTGCCCGCCGAACCTCGCCCGCCTACTAGCTTCACTCGGCCAGTATGTCTACTCGCAGGGCGACGCGGACATCGCCGTCCATTTGTATGTCCAGGGTCATGCCGACCTGACTGTCGCTGGTCAGCCTGTCACGCTCTCACAAACGACGGACTACCCGTGGGATGGGAGCATCACGCTGGCAGTCGCCCCCGAACAGCCCACCCACTTCAACCTTCGTTTGCGCCTACCCGAGTGGTGCCGCGCACCGCGCCTGTCGGTGAACGGTGCCTCTGTCACACCACCGGTCGAAGCGGGCTACGCCATACTGGAACGCGAATGGCAGGCTGGGGACACGGTGACACTGGAACTCCCCATGCCGGTCGAGCGCGTTTACGCCAATCCGAAGGTGCATCAAGACCGGGGGCGCGTCGCCTTGCAGCGTGGCCCCGTCGTCTACTGCCTGGAATCAGTAGACAACGGTGACGACCTGAATTCCCTCGTCCTGCCGCACAAGGCCGCTTTGGAAGCGGTGTTCGAGCCGGAACTACTCAGCGGCGTGATTGTGCTGCGTGGGTCGGCGGTACGGGTGTCGGCAGAAGACTTCGGGGCAGCGCTCTACCGACAGGAACCGCCCGCCGCTTCGCCTGTGGCTATGATGGCGATCCCTTACTTCGCCTGGGACAACCGGGCTATGGGGGAGATGCTGGTATGGGTGCGTGTGGGTGCGGGAGTTCAGTCCTCGCTCCGCCTTAAGGACCCAGTAAGGACCCAGTAAGGACCCAGTCTTGAAAGGCCGGGTCACTTCGGAGTGAGAGCTGCTCCGCGACGGGCGTACTGATTGGGATTTAAGTAGTGCAAAGGCTGCTGGTTGCCAAGTGATTACTCCCCAGGCGTAAACGCAGGGGCTTCTACAGGTGTGACCTGACACGCTGTAATCCCAGCGTGATTTGTTCCTCGCAGAGCGCGTTGCAAGATGTTGACAGCAGCGTTGGTATCTCTGTCCAAAGAGGTAGTGCAGAAGAGGCAGTGCAGATGGGATAGTTGTGCTAACGGTCGCTGAGTTTCTTTTTGGCACGGCCTTCCAGCCCGTTAGGGCGGTATCCGCAAACAGAACAGTCCTGCGACGTATAGGCAGGATTGGCGGCAATCACCTCACGGTCGGCACTTTCAGCCTTACTCGTGAGAACAAAACGAAACATAGACCAGGAAGCATCGGAAATAGACTTCGCACCTGATGTTACGCACGCACTGCCCTGAAGCCCCGCCATGACCGAACCACCGTAAATGACCCGCCGTAGATGACCCGCCGTAAATGACCCGCCGTAAATGACCCGCCGTAAATGACCCGCCGTAAATGACCCGCCGTAAATGACCCGCCGTAAATGACCCGCCGTGAACGGCAGGTCTGGGGGGCGCAGACGCCAACC
>JANLUQ010000210.1:0-2426 GCA_031363565.1 Armatimonadota bacterium
CGGGTCTGCTTGGGCCGCAATGTCAGTCGCCCAGACCGGGACTTCTGGCGCATGTCGTCCGCAACCATATCAAGAGCCTGCATCAGTCCTTGCGGGGATTGGAGCGCGAGGGCTTCCGGCACGTCTTCACGCTGACCAGCCCGGAGCAGGTGGCCGAAGCGACCGTGACGCGCGAGCCGCTGTACAACAACAAGAAGGGCGAGCACGGGCCGTTCGATATCATCGGTGATGTGCATGGGTGCTTTGACGAGCTGACTACCCTGCTGACCGCACTCGGCTACGCCGTGGACGCGGGCCACGACGCCGTGCCGCCGACCGGGCGCAAGGCGGTCTTCCTGGGCGACTTGTGCGACCGGGGGCCAAAAACGCCGGATGTGCTGCGGCTGGTTATGGGGATGGTGAGCGCGGGCACGGCCTTTTGCGTGCCGGGTAACCACGACGTCAAGCTGCTGCGGAAGCTGCGCGGCCGGGATGTCCAGATCACGCACGGGCTGGCCGAGACCTTGGCGCAGCTCGAAGCGGAGCCGCCCGCCTTCGTCGGCGAGGTCAAGACGTTCCTGGATGGCCTGGTCAGCCACTATGTCCTGGACGGCGGTAAACTCGTGGTCGCCCATGCGGGCATGAAGGCCGAGATGGCAGGGCGCGGGTCAGGGCAAGTCCGCGAGTTCGCCCTGTACGGCGAGACGACCGGGGAGACGGACGAGTTCGGCCTGCCCATCCGCTACAACTGGGCGGCGGAGTACCGGGGGTCGGCAAATGTCGTCTATGGGCACACGCCCGTTCCCGCCCCGGAATGGCTGAACCACACGATCAACATTGATACGGGCTGCGTCTTCGGCGGCAAGCTGACCGCCCTGCGCTGGCCGGAGCGCGAACTGGTATCCGTCCCTGCCCGCGAGACTTATGCCAAGCCGGCCCGCCCCTTTCTACCGATTGAGGATCAGGCCCCTGCCCTCTCTGCCCAGCAGCAGAACGATGACGTGCTGGACATCGAGGACGTCACCGGCAAGCGGCTGATCGGGACGCGCCTGCATGGGAACATCACGGTCCGGGAGGAGAACGCCATCGCGGCCCTAGAGGTGATGAGCCGCTTCGCCGCAAACCCCAAATGGCTGATCTATTTGCCGCCCACCATGTCCCCCTCCGAGACGACATCCGAGCCGGGGCTGCTGGAACACCCCGCTGAGGCGTTTTCCTATTACCGGAACCAGGGCGTTCCAACGGTCATCTGCGAGGAAAAGCATATGGGGTCGCGGGCGGTGGTAATCGTCTGCCGGGACGAGGGGGTTGCGCGGGCGCGCTTCGGCATCGAGGGCGAGGGCATCGGCGTCTGCGTGACGCGCACGGGTCGCCGGTTCTTCGACGACATGGCTCTGGAAGCGCAGTTCCTGGCCGTCGTCCGGGATGCCCTGACGACGAGCGGCCTGTGGGACGAACTCGCCACCGATTGGGTCTGCCTAGACTGCGAACTGATGCCCTGGTCGGCCAAGGCGCAGGCGCTCGTCAAAGACCAGTACGCCGCCGTCGGCGCGGCGGCCACAGCCGCCCTGCCCCACGCCGTCGCAGCCCTGCGCCAAGCGTCCGCCCACACGCCGGGCCTGGAGCCGCTGCTGGAAAAGTATGCGGCGCGCGCGGCGACGGCAGGCCTCTTCGTGGACGCCTACCGGCGCTACTGCTGGCCGGTGTCGGGCCTGTCCGACCTGAAGCTGGCCCCCTTCCACCTGCTGGCCTCGGAAGGCGCGGTGCATGCCGACAAGGACCACGGATGGCACATGGCGACTTTGGCCCGCCTGTGTGCCTCGGACCCGAGCGGCCTGCTGCTGGCGACCCTGCACCAGACCATCCACGTCACCGACCCGGAAAGCGTCGCCGAGGGCATCCGCTGGTGGGAGGAGCTGACCGGCAAAGGCGGCGAGGGTATGGTCGTCAAGCCCTGGGACTTCATCACGCGCGGGCAGCGCGGCCTGGCCCAGCCCGCCGTCAAGTGCCGGGGGCGCGAATACCTACGCATCATCTATGGCCCGGACTACGACGCCCCCGAGAACTTGACCCGCCTGCGCTCGCGTGGACTATCAAGCAAGCGGTCACTGGCAGGCCGCGAGTTCGCCCTGGGCATCGAGGCTTTGGAGCGGTTCGTGCGCCGCGAGCCGCTGCGCCGCGTCCACGAGTGCGTCTTCGCCGTGCTGGCCCTGGAAAGCGAGCCGATAGACCCGCGGCTTTGAGGCGGTGAGGATCCTCTCCCCGCAACAAGTCGCGACCCTCCCCTCGGAGGGATCTGATCCTCTCCCCGTCGCTTCGCGCCGACCCTCCCCTCGGAGGGAAGGGGGTGTGAAAAGGGGTTTGAATAGCTCTTCTGAGTGCCTACCGTGACCGGAGGGTCTCCCGTTAAGACATGCCCTGGCCCCTTTCACCCACCCTTCCCTCTG
>JANLUQ010000243.1:0-3156 GCA_031363565.1 Armatimonadota bacterium
GGGAGGGTCGCGACTTGTCGCGGGGAGAGGATCAGATCCCGCCGAGGGAAGGGGGTGTGGTGGGGGCCAGGGCACGTCTTGATGGAGGCCCTCCGGTCACGGCAGGCCCCCAAAAACACCAATTAACCCCCTTTGACACCCCCTTCCCTCCGAGGGGAGGGGCGGCGCTTGCGCCGGGGAGAGGATCAGATGCCTCCGGGGAGAGGATCAGATGCCTTCTCGCACCGTGATGTACTTGTTGATGGGCGGGGATTTCACTGTCTGAATCAGGCCACTCGGCCAGCGGATCGAAAGGCTGTCCACGGTCGTCGCCGCACCCAGGCCGAAGTGGACGCGCTTGTCCGAGGCGGATAGATATGAGCCGTCCGTGTGGCACAGGCGAAGCAGCTTGCGGCCCCCGACCGAAGCCGTCAAAAGGGCGCCGATACCATCGCGGTTGCTCTTGACGCCGACCAGGCGGACGCCCAGCCAGTGGCCTGCCGCGACGCACTCGTTGTGCAGCAGGAGTGGCTTGCCCTCGCTGTCCACGACCAGGACGTCCATTTTGCCGTCATTGTCATAGTCTCCCACGGCCAGGCCGCGCCCGACGAGGGGCTGGGCGAAGGCTGCCCCGGCCTGGGCCGAAACGTCGTCGAAGGTGAGCGGCGTGGTCCCGCTGTTGCGGAAAAGCTGCAAGGGCTGCTTGTAGGTCGCACTGCTGTCGATGTCGTGGATGTTGTCCTGGACATGGCCATTGGCGAGGATGACGTCCAGGTGGCCGTCATTGTCATAGTCGAACAGCTTGCAGCCGAAGGCGACATGCGGGATCGTCGGCGGGGCCAGGCCGGTCCGGAAGGAAACATCGGAGAACTGCCCCTGCCCGTCGTTGTGGTATAGCGACTTGGCCTCTCCTTGGAAGGTGGCGACGAACAGGTCCAGCTTGCCGTCACTCGCAAAATCCCCCCAATCCGTGCCCATGCCGCCGTGGATCTGACCGTCCCGATCGAAGGCTGTGCCCGCCTGCGTCCCGATGTCGGTATAGCGGAGCGCCTTCTTGTTATTCGGGCGCAGCAGGTCGCCGGCCATCTCATCGTTCGAGATCGCAAGGCTGGGTGCCTCGCCCGGCTCCAGCGGCGCCCAGGCGACGCCCAGGCCGCGCCCACTGGTGGCGGCGACCCCGGCGGCGGCGCTGACATCGGTGAAATGCCCGCCCCCCTGGTTTCGGTAGAGGACGCCCTTCAGCGGCGTGTAGTAGCGCGGGCCGCACGAGGTCTTGATGCCGTGCGAGTCGCAAAGCTGCGGGTACTTGGGTCCCGGCCCAAAGTCGGCATAGTTTGCGATAAAGAGGTCCAGCTTGCCCGAGCCGGGGACAGCTTCGGCCCAGGCCGCCGAGGTGCCCCAGGGCTGCGGCTTCATGCCGGCCGACGCGGTCATGTCCTTGAAGCGCTTTCCGCCCTCGTTATGCAGCAGTATCCCGGTTCGGTAGCCGGTGATATACACGTCTTCGTAGCCGTCGCCGTCATAGTCGCCGACGGCGCAGCCCAGGAAATGGCCCTTTAAAGTGTCCAGGCCGAGGGCGTGCGAGACATCGGTGAAATGCCCCTGCCCATCGCCCTTGAAAAGTGCGACATGATCGGTGCCGACCAGCAGGACGGAGAGATTGCCCGAGTTATCGTAGTCGAGGAACCCGCACCCGTTGCCGATGGTCTGGAGGATGTTCAGCGGGCGCGTGCCTGCCACAGTCCACTGGTAATGCACCCCGGCCGAGTCGGCCACATCGGCAAACAGCGGCGGCCCGGCGAGGGCAGCAGGCGCGGATGGAACGGAGGCCGGCGGGGCAGCGCCCTGGCGGCAGCCGGTCAGCAGGAAGGCGGCGAATGGGAGGAGGACGGCGAGGGATGTATAGAGCTTCATTGCCCTTATATTATAGACGGACGAGGGCGGGTTGTCAAGCGGGTGGAGCAAATGGGCAGGGCGATTGTGTACATGTTTTAGGGAGAGGGCACGGAGGGCAGGCCCCCATGCCTGCCCTTCGTGCCTCGTGCCTGCCCTTCTTGCTGCTAGGCCGGGGCCTTGTTACTGGACCAAGGTGTTATCACTGGGCCAAGGTCTTGTCGAGATACCAGTAATAGGGAGTGCCGTCCGTGTAGCGTGAGGACTTCATATACTTGACATGGCCGTCATAGAACAGGTAGTTGTCACCGTCCCCACTGGAATGGCGACGGGCCGGCGTGTCGAAGGTGCCGGACTGGACGCCCATCCAGACCTTCTGGTTTGCGCCGGTGTAGAAGGTGCCGTTGATGTCCGTTTCGTTAGTCCGCCAGACATTGTAGTACGGGAAGCCATTGGCGACCTGCCCGTTTCCATCCATCAGCATGATGGTGTCGGAGGGCGACTGGACCTGGGACAACGGGACGCGCGCATGGTCGTTGTCGCCGCCCACGCTGCCGATCTGGAGGTCGCCGCAGTTTGGCCCGGAAGCCGAGCAGATCGCGTTGTAGGCATAGTCAATGACGCTGCCGTGGTTGTCCGCGCCCGTATTGGTCTTGTCCGAAGCGCCGCAGGTGTTGGGATTGTACAGGCAGTTGTTGGCATCATTGTTGTCGAAGTGTTTGGTGGCGTCGGGACACGAGTAGACGCCAGTACTTTTGGTGAAGGGGTACAGCATCTCGGCATAGGAGACGCGGTGCCCGTCCGTGCTGGAGAACTCCTGGTAGGCACCGCTGTAGATCTCATCGGCGTCCTGGGAATACTGCGTCTCGGCAAGTCCGAGCTGCTTGAGGTTGGACTGGCACGAGGCGCGGCGGGCGTTCTCGCGGACTTTCTGGAAGACCGGGAAGAGGATCGCCGCGAGAATCGCGATGATCGCGATGACGACGAGCAGTTCGATGAGCGTAAAACCGGGCGCGGAGGCGCGACGCGGGCTGTGGCGGCGGCGGGTCATGGGCAGAAACTCCTTGTCTCTTGGACCGCTCGGCGGGTCCCTTGTGAGGGGAGACGCAGCTTTGGCCCCGAGAGTTCAGATTTTCTTTCCAGGGCATCTCTCGCCTTACGGGATGAGTCCGGGCCTTGAGATACCCGGCCTCGCCTCACCCACCCACAAAAAAGCGCCGCCCTCTCCCGGTGTGGGCGCGGGCGGCGCGATGTCGAAGCGAGCTGCGGGGTCTACCGGCAGAG
>JANLUQ010000250.1:0-4624 GCA_031363565.1 Armatimonadota bacterium
GGTGCGGCCGGTGTGTCGAAATTGCTCACCCGGTTCGGGGGTTGGATCGCCCAACCCGTAAGCATACGGGCTAGTTCGGTGACATCTTTCTGGCGATAGCCGCCGTCCACACCGAGTGTGTGAAGCTCCATCAGCTCGCGGGCATAGTTCTCGTTCGGGACGCCCTTGCGGTTGGCCGTGTTGTCTAGGTAGCCAAGCATGGCGGCAGAGCGGGCAGAGGCGCCCATAAGGTCCCGGAACTTGCCCAAGGCGTGGGTGCGGATCGTCTCTCCATCGTCCATGACCTTAAGCTGCGGCCCCTGGCCCTTGAACGCATAGATGTTGAAGTGGTTCGTCCAGAACTCCACCATCCGCTCCTGCAATTGGCGGCGGCTGTAAACGGCGCGCAGGGTGGCTGACTGGCGCAGGGCGGCGACCAGTCGTTTGTCGTCCTCATCGAACAGCAGGCCCGTGTCGGGGTCCAGCATGTCCGCCAGAGTCCCCAGCCGCAAGGCCAGGACCGGCTCTTCGGCCAGCGCCTCCGGTGCAAGCTGCTCCTCGACATAGGCCGCCACGCCGATGGATGCGACGCGCGCCACGTCGCCGGGCCGCGGCCCGTAGGCCACCCGGTTCAGGAGACGCATGGCTGGGGATCGCACGGGCAATGCGGGCGGTAGGGCGTCGGCGGGCAGCGCTTCCTGAGTGAACCTCTGTTCTAGACTCTCGCACCCCGACAGCAGGCCGGCAGCGACTGAAACCGCCCCCAGCCCCAGAATCTTACGGCGCGTTAGTCTCATGCCGTCTCCAGTGTCTCCAGGGCGGGCGGCGGCAGGGGCCACGCGGGCTGCGCCTGCCGCCGGGCGCCGAACAGCACAGCGACGCCGCTGCCCACGGACAGCAGCAGGGCGGCAGGCAAGACAACGCCCCAGCCGATGACCGGCAGGAAACCCGCCGCGACATAAAGGACCGAGGCGCGCGTGAGGCTGGCGAACGGCGTCATCGGCGAACCGAGCGCGTCAATCCGCCCGCTGAGAAGACGGACGATAGACGCACTGCCTAAGGCGGCGACTACTCCCAGACCGCCCAGGATCGGGGCCGCTAGAAGACGCGCCAGGCCCACAGGCGCCTGGACGAGCACGATCGCGAGCAGCCCACCGACTACCACCACGGCCAGCCCGCGACCGAGGCAGACGCCCGGCGCCGCCGTCAGCTTCGCCTGCGCCGCCACCACCCGCGCCGGGAAGGCCAGCGCGATCATCAGAATCGTCGCCGCCCACGACGCGCCGACGAGCAGGACGGCGGCGATCACCGCCAAAATATCTCCAATAGTCATGGTTTCGGTTTCCTCAGTTCCCAGGGCATTCACTGGTAGTACGCCCGCCGGGCCGAATTGTTTCAAGCATTCGCCCGGCCTGAAGGCGGGACCGATTCGGATGGGCCGCCCTTTCTGCACAGTCAGACCCAGAGGGCGGCCCATCTGTGTAGACCGGCCCTTCAGGGCCAGGTCAGTTCACGAAAAAGCTCTGAGGCCGCCGACGGAACTTAACGCCGCCTGTTTCCGGTTATTAGGATTATGAATAACGCTTCTAAGATGCTGACGGCACTCTGCCTCACGCTCCCGGCCCTGACCCTCCCCGCGCACGCCCAGTTTGGCGGCCCGAAAGTGGCGGCGGTGACGGCCACCGCAAAGCCCGCAGCGACCACGCCCGGCGGACGGGGCGTGCTGCTGGTCACGGTAAACATCGGCACGAAGTACCACATCAACGCTCACAAGCCCAACGATCCGGCCTACATCGCGACAGCGTTTGAAGGCCAGAAAACGCCCGGCATCACGTTCGGACAGGCCACCTATCCTGCGCCCAAGGTGATGAAGCTGTCTTACGCGACCAAGCCGCTTCTGGTCTACACCGGCAAGATCGTCGTCGCCGTCCCTTTCACCGTATCGAAGACCGCGAGGCCCGGTAAGGCCGCTCTGACCGGCGCACTGTCCTTCCAGGGCTGTGACGCCAAATCCTGCTACCCACCGGCCTCAGCCCAGGTGCGAGCGGCGGTGACGGTCAAATGAAAACGCGCTTCTTCGGCGTGACCGCCTTATTGTTCCTGCTGCTCACAACCGGCGTGTGGGCGGGGACGCCGCTGCCGATCCACTTCACGGCATCTGTCAGCCCGTCCCCGGCACATGTCGGCGAGGTAGTGATTGTGACCGTCAAGGCGACGGTGGATGCGGGCTGGCACGTCTACTCGGTCGACCCCGCTGCCAACGGCCCGGCGGCGACGGAGATCACGTCACTGCCGGGTGGCACGGCGGCAGGATCAACGACCGAAGATGCGCCCATCCAGAAGTTCGACCCGAATTTCCAGACGCAGGTCGCCTACCATGAAGGGGCGGCGACGTTCCAGCGGCAGTTCCGCCTCATGGGACCGGCCGGGAAATCGGTCACGCTCCACTACCAGACCTGTAACGACCACATCTGCCTGCCGCCGACAGACGTGACGCTGCCGGTCTCGCTGATGGTGGCGGCGGGCGGGGTGCGGCCCGAGTTTGCCGCGCCGACTCTCCATGCAAGTCCCGAAGGGCGGGGTGCCCCCGCCCCAGCACGGCCAGCAGCCGGGGGCTTCGCACTCTTCCTGCTGGCCGCGCTGGGCGCGGGCCTTTTGGCGCTCATCACGCCCTGCGTCTTCCCACTCATTCCCATCACCTTGACCAACTTCGTCAAGCAGGCCGACGGGAATAAAGGCAAATTGGTCCGGCTATCCGGCGGCTACGCTTTGGGCATCGTCGCGCTCTACGTCGCGCTCGGCGGCATCGTCACGGCGACCGTCGGGGCGACCGGCATCAACAAGGTCGCATCCAATCCCTATGTCAACCTGGGGATATTCGTCGTCTTCGTCGTCTTCGCCCTGTCATTCTTCGAGACGATCCAGCTTACTCTGCCCGCCAATCTGACTGCTATGCAGGCGGCGGGGAAGCGGCACGGCGGCACATTGGGCCTGGTACTGCTCGGCGTCACCTTCGTCCTAGCGTCGTTCACCTGCACCGCGCCATTCGTCGGCACTCTGCTCGTGGCCGCCGCCCAGGGCGAGCGGTTCCGCCCCCTGCTCGGCACATTGGTCTTCGCCCTGGCCTTCGTTTCGCCGTTCTTGGTGTTCGCTGCCTTCCCACAATGGATCGCGCGCATCCCGAAGGGCGGTCTTTGGCTGGCCCGCGTCAAGGCAGCGTTAGGGTTCGTCGAACTGGCTGCCGCGCTGAAGTTTCTGTCTAACGCCGACCAAGTGTGGAACTGGCGGCTGCTGACTCAGCCGGTCTTGCTGGCGGCCTGGGCCGTCATCTTCATCTGCGCCGGGCTGTACCTCTGGGGCACATTGCGCTTCGGCGTCGTCGCCGAGATCGAGAAGCCGGGCGCGCGTGTCTCCCCGCCACGCGCCGCCTTCGCCGGCCTGTTCCTGTTCCTGGCGCTCTACTGCTTTTGGGGACTTGCGGGGCGACATGTGGCCTTGCTGAGTGCGTTCCTTCCCCCGGCGGGCTATGGCGGGGCGGGGAGTAGTTCCGAGGACGGCGTGCCCTTTCTGACGGACTACAATGCCGCACTAGCACGGGCGAAGGCAGAGGGCAAACCGCTGTTCGTGGACTTTACCGGCGTCACCTGTACCAACTGCCGCTGGAACGAGAAGAACGTCTTCCCGCGCGGCGATGTCCAGAATGAGCTGTCACAATATATCCGCGTCCAGCTCTACACGGATCGACCCGGCGACGTGCCGAACCAGAAGCTCCAGCTCGCAAAGTTCGGCGATGTCGCCCTGCCGCTCTACGGCGTGGTCAACTCCCAGACCGGCGCGGTCGTGGACAAGTACGCCGGGACGATCACCGACGTGAGCGGCTTTACGCGCTTCCTGTCCAAGTCACGGCTGGCTTCGGCGACCCCCACGCCCGCCCCCACTCCCATGCTGTGGGCCACCTACAGCCCGTCGGCGGTCGTCTCTGCGGCAGGTGCAGGCAAGCCGATCATCATTGACTTCACCGCCGCCTGGTGTGTCAACTGCAAAGAGATCGAGCACGACGTCTTCGACAACCCCGCGGTGTCCCCCACCCTAGCCCAGGGCTTCGTGACCCTGCGGGCCGACCTGACCGATTTCAACAGCCCGGCGAGTGTCGCCGTAGAGAAGCAGTACGGCTTCGGCAGCCTGCCGACCATCGTTGTTCTTGACCCGTCCGGCAAGGAGATTAGGCCCCTGCGGATCACGGGGCGTCTGGGCGTGGAGGAGTTCCAGCGTCGCCTACGCCTGGCACAGCAGCAGACGGCCCCAGCGGCGGTCGCCGCGCGCTGATTCCCAGGGCTGAAGGCTTCGGTGGGGTAACCCCTAGGCTTTGGAAATGCAAGATCCCACCTTTGCGGGTGCAAGAGGGCGCGAGAAGCAAGAGGGCGCGAGAAACCGCGCCCTTACATCTTCCGATGCCCGCGCAGGTGGGCACTTGCTCTATCAAAGCACGAGGGTTGCCCCACCAAAGCCTTCAGCCCCGTGGGAGCAGTGCGAGGGGTCAGCCCAGCAAATGCCTACGGCGAACAAAAAGACACAAAAAAGCGGGCGCGGGAGATTACACCCGCGCCCGCGTCTTTTTGTTGCTCTGCACATAACCCCGCCAACC
>JANLUQ010000288.1:0-3699 GCA_031363565.1 Armatimonadota bacterium
ACGGAGGTTTCAGATCCACTGGAGGCGCACTCAGTTTTCCCGCGGCCCAGTGGAACTACGGCTCTGCACCAGATCGCCGGGACGCTTCGGTACCGCCCGGAACCTGCCGCACACGCCCGGCTCGAACCGGAGCAGGCGACGGCGCTTGTCCACGACTATTTGGCCCAGGCGGGCGGCGCGGAGCGGGTGGTCGCCGCCCTCCACGCCCTGTTCCCAGCCGCGCCGCTCTATACCTCGGTCTACGACCCCAAGGCGACGCTATCCTGCTTCTCCGAGATGGACGTGCGGACCTCATTCTTGCAGCGTTCGCTTCTGTCCTCGCGCCGGTTCCACAAGCTCGCCCTCGGCCTATACCCCTTGGCCTTCGAGCAGTTCGACCTCAGTGGGTATGGGCTGGTCATCAGCAGCTCGAGCGCCTTCGCGAAGGGCGTGATCACCGGCCCGGAGACGTGCCACATCTGCTACTGCCATACGCCCGCCCGGTTCGCCTGGCGGGAGCACGACTACTTGCTGCAAAGCCGGGTGACGCGGCTGCTCGCGCCCTGGATATGCGGGATAATCAGCGGCCTGCGCCAGCGCGACTTCGACAGCGCCCAGCGTGTGGACAGCTTCGTGGCAAACTCCCACAATATCGCCGGCCGCATCCGCAAATATTACCGCCGCGAGGTGGATGCTGTCATCTACCCGCCGGTCGAGACGGGGCGCTTCACGGTGGCCCCCGCCGAGGAGATCGGGGAGCACTTCCTGGTCGTCTCGCGGCTCGTGGGCTACAAGCGCATTGACCTTGCGATCGAGGCCTGCAACCGGCTTCAAGTCCCCCTGCGGGTCGTCGGGACCGGGCCGGAGGGACGCGCGCTGCGGCATTTGGCCGGCCCCACAGTCCAGTTCCTCGGCCGACTGACAGACGCGCAGGTGGCCCATGAGTACGCCCGGTGCCGCGCCCTGATCTTTCCCGGCGAGGAGGACTTCGGCTTGACCCCCGTGGAGTGTATGGCGAGCGGCCGCCCTGTCGTCGCTTACGGGCGCGGCGGCGCTTTGGAAACGGTGACGGCAGGCAAAACCGGGGTGTTTTTTGGGGAGCAGACGCCCGAAGCAGTCATGGAGGCGCTTCAAGCGGTCATGGCCTTGCAGATAGTCCCCGAAGTCTTGCAGGCCGAGGCGTTCAAGTTCGACACCTCCATTTTCGCGCAGAAGATGACCGCGTTCGTCGGCCAGGCTTTGGAAACCCACCGCAGCATCTATCAAAGGCATCCGGGCGGGCCGGTCTGAACCGAGGTCTGCTGAACCACCGATTTTGGCATGGTTCTTGCGATATTTTGGCATGGTTCTTGCAATAGAGAGCCAGAGAATGAAAGCGGTCTGCAGCGACCAGCTGTTAGGAAATTGACGAGTTATGGAATCGGAAAACGAAAATAGTTCTGCCGGCTTTTCGGTGCAGGAATATCTCGCCATCCTGCGGCGGAGGCGCTGGATCATCTTGCAGGCCTTCGTGCTGATCGCCGTGATTGGCGTGGCCCAGGCCCTGATGGCGAAGAACGTCTACCAGGCGAGCGCCAAAATGCTCGTCGAAGGCCCTTCCTACAACCTCAACACCGTCGATTCCAGCAACCCGCTTTCGTCTTTGTTCCAGCTCAGCCAGCAGCAGACCGTGGACACCCAGGTGGAGGTGCTCCAGGCCGCCCCCCTGATGGACGCGGTTGAAAAGCAAGTCGGCCCGGCCTCCCTCTCCGTCGCGAACGTCAAGGACACCAATGTCATCGAGGTGACCGGCGAGTCGAACAATCCCAAGATGGCGGCGGCGGCCCCGAATGCGCTGCTCAAGCTCTACATTGACCAGGACCTCGGCCAGAGCATGGGCGAGATGGAGAACGCCCGCCAGTTCGTCGTGAAGCAGGGCAAAGCCGCCCATGACAGGCTGACGACGACCGAGACTGCTCTGCGAAACTTCAAAGAGAAAAACCATGTGGCTGAACTGGCCCGGAACCGCGACGACCAGATCGCCCGCGTCACCGCCTTGACGAACGAGTACCAGTCGGAGCAGACATCGCTTGCGACCCTACGCGCCCAGATCGCGGCCAACAAGTCCTTGCTGGGCCGGGAGCCGGCCACGACCGTGATCAGGACCCAGGCGACCAATACCGTCCTCGCCGGCCTCCAGGACGACATCCGCAAGCTCGAAGTGGTGCGCGTCGGCCTGATCCAGCCGGGCGGCCTGACCCCGAACGCGCCGCAGGTGAAGGCCATAGATGCCCAGCTTGCGGACCTCCATCAGCGCCTGGCCCGCCTGCCGACGCTGACCACCAGCCAGAGCAGCAGCCCCGACGCCCTGCACGAGATGGTGCGCGCCAAGGTGCTTGACCTGGAAGCGCAGATCCCGCCCCTCCAGACGCAGACCGCGATCACAGGTCGGCGGCTGGCCCAGGCCACCGGGGGCATCGGCCGGTATGCCGGCCTGGAGCTGACCCTGGACCGCCTGACCCGCGAGCACGACTCGGCCCAGACGCAGGACAAGAACTTCACCGACCAATTAGGCGACCTCAGCCTGCGCGAGAAGGCGCACCATGCCGCCGCCCGGATCATCGAGAGCGCCGCCACGCCGCTTTCCCCCATCCGGCCCCACCGGATGCAGAGCATCGTCTTCGCCTGCCTGATCGGCCTGTTCGTCGGCATCTGCCTGGCCTTGATGCAGGAGTTCCTCGATGACCGCATCAATTCGGTGGACGAGGCGACCCGCGTGCTCGGCCTGCCCGCCCTCGGCTCCGTGCCCGCCCTCTCCGCCGCCGATGCCCACCTGCTGCCGCAGATGAAGGGCCTGGACCCGGCCTCCGAAAGCTACCGCGTGCTGCGGACCAACATCCACTTCGCCACCGTGGATGCCCCCGCCCGCACCCTGATGGTGACCTCCGCCAGCCCCGGTGAGGGCAAGAGCACGACGGCGGCCAACCTCGCCTTCGCCATGGCGATGGACGGCAAGAAGGTCCTCCTCGTGGACACCGACCTGCGCCGCCCTTGCCAGCACAAGCTGCTGGACCTGCCCCCCGTGCCGGGCCTGACCGACGTCCTGCTCGGGCACACCCCGCTCGCGCCTCATGAGATCATGCCCGGCCTGTCCGTCCTGACCTCCGGCTCCACCCCGCCCAACCCCGGCGAGCTGCTGAACTCACGCAAGTTCCGCAACCTGGTGGACGACCTGATGGCGATGGCCGACGTCGTCATCTTCGACAGCCCGCCCGTCCTCGCCGCCGCCGATGCCGTCATCCTCGCTTCGCAGATGGACGGGACGATCCTGGTGGTGGAAACCGGCGCGACCAAGAAGGGCGCCGCCCGGCGCACCATGCAGCTTCTGAAGCAGGCCCGCGCCACCATGCTCGGCATCGCCTACAACAAGATGCGTGCCCAGGACGGCGAGGGCTATTACTACTACAATTACCAATATACCAGCCCGGCCATCGATGTCGAGCGCGGCATAGGCCGCCCCCTGCTGCCCTCCGGCCCCGAAGGCGAGGAGGACCCCAAATGACACCCCCGACTTTCCAGAGCCATCCCCTCCGAGCCTTACCTCTTAGCCCCGCGAAGCGGTGCTTCCCGGCGTCCGCGCCGTCTAGCCGTGCCATTCATGGCATGGTCGGATTTGCCGCCCTTGCCCTGCTCGCACCCGCCCTGCCGGGGTACGCGGACGCGCCTGTCGCCCCGGCGTTG
>JANLUQ010000306.1:0-4371 GCA_031363565.1 Armatimonadota bacterium
AAGGCCGACCAGACCGTCTTTTTCTCCTCGCACCTGCTCTCCGATGTCGAGCGGGTCGCCGACCGGATCGCCGTTCTGGACGGGTCGCTGCTCCGGGCAGACTGCTCCCTGGAGACGTTCCGCTCCCGCGTCCGGCAGTTCGTCCTGACGTTTCCAAGCACTCCCCCGGCCCTGCCGCCCCTGCCGGGCCTGCTGCAAACCTTCCGCGCGGGCCGGGAGGTGACGGTGACGCTGGCCTCTTGCGATGACGGTACGGAGCGGCGCCTGGCCGCGCTGGGGGCGGACCGGGTCGAGCCGGTCCCGCTGGGACTGGAAGACGCCTTCGTGAGCTACCTCAGCGACCGGGGCGAGAAGTCCTATTTCTTGGAAGACGTGGACGAATCAAGAGACGAACTGAAGGAGGAAACGCATTGAACACCTCACCACTGAAAGCGATGTTCTGGAAAGAGTGCCGCGAGAACGCCCGCTGGGCTGCCCTATCGGCAGCAGCCTTGTCCCTCGGCCTGGCCTACGCCTGGTTCCACTTGTTTCAGCAGTCCTCCTGGCCTAGCTTCTCGAACGTGTGGAGCAGCGAGAATCTGGTGTTGACTATCACGACGCCCCTGGTCGGGCTGGCTTTAGGGCTGCTGCAAGTCCTGCCCGAGCTGCGCCGTGACCAGTGGGCCTTTCTGGTTCACCGGCCTGCCTCGCGCACGACCTTGTTTTTCGGCAAGGCGCTGGCGGGCGTCTGCCTCTACCTGCTGGCGACGGTCCTGCCGCTGCTTGGCCTGGCGGCCTGGGCGTCGTCGCCGGGCCACGTCCCTGCCCCGTTCGACTTCCGGTTCACGCTGGCGGGCTGGGCGTCGGTCCTGGCCGGGCTGCCCTTCTACTTCGCGGGCCTGCTAGTGGCCCTGCGGCCCGCCCGTTGGTACGGCAGCCGCGCCCTGCCCCTCTTGACGACCCTGCTCGCGCCTTTGGCGGCGGCGCAGTTCATTGAGTTCCTGCCGGTCGTCCTCTGTTGCCTGCTTGTGGCCGCCATCCTGCTGTATGCCGCCTGGGGCAGTTTCGTCTCGGGAGGCGAATACACGGAGCAGGCAAAGCCCGCCCGGTTCGCGCTGGGTCTGACGCTCTACCCTGCCGTGCTCGTCGTCGGCGTGGGGGCGCTGATGCTGCCGGTAGTGGCATATAATCTTCTGAGCGGCAAGTCCGGCGGCAGCCGGGAGATGTGGCGGAACGACCAGAAGATAGACACGCAGGGGCGTGTCTATGAGATGAGCGAGCACACCGACGACAAGGGGCACACCACCAAGTCCGTGACCGACCTGTCCGGCCGCCCTATTGACCCGCGCCTGTGGCAGAATCTGAATCAGCAGCACAAGCTGCTTGATTTCGCCTACCTCCCAGAAAGTGGCTCCTCAACAGAATACTACCACTACTCCCAGGCGGACCGCTATGTCATCAGCCTAACTTCAACAATCAGCGATGCCAACCAAAACTATTGGTATTACGAGATGGGAGCGCGTCAGATCGTCGGCTATTCCGTCACCGCCGATGGTGCGGTCCTGGCCGGCTACTTGGGGCCGAATGGCTTTGCCAAAGAGCAAGACCAAGCCGGACGGTTTACGGGGCCTCGGCCCGAGCCTAACGGGTTCGCCGGCCTCCACCTGCTGCGCTTCCCACAAGCGCTGTACTGGTACGACACCTCCGCTCCGGCGATCAAGCTGCTGCAAGCCACGCCGGGCGGCAGTGGTGGCACCACACTCCTGGGGGCGAACAACGACGCTGGGCAGGAGGAAGCCAAGGTGCTTATCATCGCCGCTGGGGGCCAGATTACCGCCTACACGCGCGCGGCGGCAGGCACCCCCCAGGCCCCCTCCAGGCTGTTCACCGTGCCAGTGGCGTTCGCCCCCAGTACCTACTCGAACATCCAGGTCGCGATGACGCTGGACCAGTCCAGTTTCTTCTTCTGGTATGGGGCCACGCCTGCAGGCAACGCGAATCGGTTCGTCGTTGTGTCCTCGACCGGCCGCGTCGTCCGGTTGGAGACGCTGCCGCTCGCGAAAATCGCCGCCGCCTCACGGAAGCCGCAGTTCATGGAAGCCGTCCCCGCGCTGATCGTGCCGCCTGCTTTCACGGCAACAATGGCCGTTTATGCCGCCATCGGCCATGCCCTGAAAGATGAAACAGGGGAGTCGTGGTGGCGCGGGTTCGCCAACGGTGGTCTTCTCTTCTCGGCTCTGTTCTTCTCCGTCCTCGGCGGATTCATCGCTGTCCTGCCGGCTTGGCTGGTCTCCCGCCGGCTGGGCGACGGGCGGCGTGGGCAGATCGCGTGGGCGCTGGGCGGCTTCCTGCTGGGCGGGTACGGCGTCCTGCTGCTGCTGGCGCTGCGCGCCTGGCCCGCCCGCGTGCCCTGCCCGAATTGCGGCAGGCAGAGGGTAGTGGACAATGAGGCGTGCGAGCACTGCGGGGCATTGTTCGCGCGGCCCAAGCGGGACGGGACAGAGATCTTCGACGCGGATGGTCGGGAAATGGCGGCGCGGTGAACCCACCCCGCCGCGAGCGCCGACCCTCCCGAAACGGGTGGGTGAAGAGGTTCGGAGTAGGCGGCGAGGCGGAGGGCGCGGCAAGCGGCGCCCCTACGCCCGCGTCCTGACCTCTTCGTCCCCCCGCTTCGGGAGGACCCCTATGAACGTAGTGAACAAGGAGGTGAGTTCTTTCACCCCTCCGCGAACCGAATCCGAGCGCAGCCGCGTATCACTCCTAAGCACCCCGCCCGCAAAGGCGGCAAAGGAGCGCCCCATGCGAAAAAGCCAAGGGTTCACGCTGATCGAGCTGCTCGTCGTCATCGCCATTATTGCGATCCTCGTCGCGCTGCTGTTCCCTACCTTCGCCAAGGTCCGGGAGAGCGCGCGGCGGGCGACCTGCGCTTCCAACCAGAGGCAGATCGGCATGGCGATCATGCAGTACGTCCAGGATACGGACGAGCAGTTTCCCTGGTCTTACAGCGTTGACAGCGGGCGGATGGTGACTTGGCCGGACGAGATCAGCGGCTACGTCGGGAAAAACGCCATCGGGGGCCTGAGTGGGGGGCTGAACTGCCCCGACGCCGGGGTGATCGGCCAGACCTATGCGACCAACGGCCAGATCATCGGCCTGCTGGATACATTCGACAATCTGCCGGCGCTGGGCTTCTACCGCACCGTCGTCGGCCTGCCCCGGATCGCGTCGCCCAGCTCTACCATCCTGATGGCAGACGCCAACGCCAACACCAGTCCGGTGCTGGGGCGCTCGGCGATGGAGGTGGCCTATCCCCACGCCGCCGATGTCCGTGACCATACGAACGAGGAATGGGACCACCCGTGGCTTGGCATCGGCTGGGCTAACAACAAGCAGGTGGCCTGGCGGCACACGGGCGGCGCGAGCTTCCTGTATGTGGATGGCCACGTCAAGTACGCTAAGCGCGGGACGATCCGGGACGAGAGCTGGGACGTGCGCTGCGCCTACAACGCCGTCTGCGAGGGCGCATCCACTTCGCCCGTCTACCCCGGCCCGGATGGGACGTGCGGCGACCAATCGCCGATCAATTGTGTGCCGTAGGAGCGCACCTGCGTGTGCGCCTTTTCGGTGCATGTGCGCCCTTCCACAACGGTTCCTCTAGCGGTGGCTCTCTTGGACCAGATTCTTCGCCGCGTCGAGGGCGAGAAGATAGCCATAGGGGCCGAGGCCGACGATCTGGCCGGTGGAGACCGGCGAGATGACGCTGTGGCGTCGAAACTCCTCGCGGGCGTGGACGTTCGATAGATGCACCTCGATGGTCGGCAGGCGCGAGTCGGCGATGGCGTCCCGGATGGCATAGGAGTAATGTGTGTACGCGCCAGGATTGATGATGATGGCCGAAGCCCAGCCCATCGCGTCCTGGACGAAGTCCACGATCGCGCCTTCGGAATTGGAGTGCTGGATTCGGATCTCGACGCCTAACGTCTTCGCGTGGGCCTCGATCTTCTTGTTGACCGATTCAAACGTATCCTTGCCGTAGATGTCCGGGTCGCGGACGCCGAGCATGTTGAGGTTGGGGCCGTGGATCAGCGAGATGCGGATCTGGCCGGTGCGAGTGAGCTGCACGGTGGTCTCCATAGCGGGTGGGTCATAATAAACCTTTTGTGTAAGTGGGCAAGGAGACCCCCTTTGCCTTCAGGCGGGGGAGGAATTGCCCAAATAGATTAGGTATGTCTTTTCTCTTCGGGTATAATAAAGGTGTCTAAGTTTTCGGCTTGCCCTTCGTAAAGGCAGGCTCAGGAACTGAACCTATGCTTCGCCTGCACCTCAGTCACTTGGGTAACGAACAGCCAGTGGGAGTGTCCCCGAATCTGGTTTGATGTCCTCACACGAAGC
>JANLUQ010000315.1:0-7051 GCA_031363565.1 Armatimonadota bacterium
GCCCACCTATCCAAGACGCCCGAGGAGCGGATCACCTTCGTGGACCAGGCCAATCAGGTGCGGCCCCGGACGCTGTTTTAGGAACCCATCCTGCGACAAGCTGCGGGGTGGGTTCCTAACGAAAGACGACTCTCTATGCCCTGTCCGAAATGCAGCGCCGACGTGTCCCCCGGCGCTAAATTCTGCGAGTCCTGCGGTGCGCCCCTGACCCCCGAGGCCACGTCCGCCGTGAACGCTCCCGTAGATGCCCCTCTCCCTTGCCGGTGCGGGGCCGCCTCCGAAGAGGTGGATGCGCAGGGCTACTGCACCGCCTGCGGCGTCAGGCGTCCCGCACCGGTACCCGCCCGCCTCGCCCTGCCGCGCGATCATGTGGAGATCATCCTGACTCCGGCCCTCGCCGCCGTCACCGACCGGGGGAAGCGGCACGCGAACAACCAAGACGATGTCGCCCTGACGCTGGAAGAGGGCGGCGGGCAGCCCGCCCAGGTCATCGTCGTCTGCGACGGCGTTTCCAGCGCGCAGGAGGCCGACCGCGCCTCGGCCCTCGCCGCTGAGGCCGCCCGCGACGCGCTGCTCGCCGCTCTGCGGGCTGGGACATTCGCCGACGAGGCGATGGCAGCCGCCCTGCGGGCCGCCCACGAGGCCGCGAAGACGATCCCTTATCGCCGCGACCATGAGACATTAGGCCCGCCGGGGACGACCATCGTGGCCGCCGTCGTGTCGGGCGAGACGCTGACCGTCGGCTGGGTCGGCGACAGCCGGGCTTACCTGTTCGCCGCGGGCGAGGCGCGGCTGTTGACGCGCGACCATTCGTGGGTCAACGAGATGGTGGACGCGGGCGAGATGACCGAGGCCGAGGCCCTGCGTTCCAAGCAGGCCCACGCCATCACCCGCTGCCTCGGCCCGCTGAACGGAGAGCCGCCGGACGACGTTCCAGTCCCCTCGGTTGTGACTCTCCCCGCACTCCCCGGCGGACTGCTTCTCGTCTGCTCCGACGGCCTGTGGAACTACGCCGCCGCGCCCGAGGAGTTAGCCGCCCTCGTCGGGTCGTCGCCAGAGGGGGGCGCGCTGGCATTGTGCCGGCATCTGGTGGACTTCGCGCTTGCCCAGGGCGGGCGCGACAATATCACGGCCGCCGTGGTAGAGCTGTGAGATTGTAGCGGGCGACTGAAGTCGCCCGCTACAATCAGTGGAACAAAACCGTCAGAAAAGGAAACGCGATGCAATTTCAGGTAGATACGTTTTTCAACCCGTACTTGCCGGCCGGGACCAACCGCACCGACGCCGTCGTGACCATCACCGCCTCGGGGGAGGGGACGGCCGCACCGACTGGGGGCGTCGTTGGGCTGATCCTGGATGTCTCCGGCTCGATGCAGGGCGACCGGATGAGCGCCGTCAAGCACGCCACGCGCAAGGCGGTCGAGCTATTAGACGAGGGCGCGTACTTCTTCATCGTCGCCTTCTCCAACTATCCCACCCGCGTCTTCGGGCTGGCCCAGGCGACTGCCGCCAACAAGGCCGCCGCCGATGCTCAGGTGCGGCGACTGGAGGCGGGCGGCAAGACCGACATGTCCCTGGGCCTGAACATGGCTTTGGAGGAGTTCGCCAAAAAGCCGGACGCCATCCGCTATGCCCTCTTTCTCACCGATGGCAAAAACGATCAGGAGGACGAGGGGCCGCTGGAGATGGCTCTGCAAAAGTGCGAGGGCGTCTTCCAGTGCGACTGCCGGGGCGTCGGCACGGACTGGCAGCCGCATCAGCTCCGCAAGATCGCCGGGCGACTATTGGGCACGGCCCAGATCATCGCCGAACCGGCGGGGATGGAGGCCGATTTCCAGTCTGCCATTCACGGTGCCCTGGGCCGGGCGGTCGGCGACGTTCGCCTGCGCCTTTGGACCCCGAAGAGTGCCCATATTCTGGCCTGCAAGCAGATGAGCCCCGAGATCGCCGTCCTCTCCGACCGCTTCACGCAGGTGGACGGCCAGACGCGCGATTACCCGACCGGGGCGTGGGGGAGCGAGTCGCGCGACTACTATGTCGCCGTCGAGCTTTCGGTGGGCGATGTGGGCGATGAGATGCTCGGCTGCCGCGCCTCGGTGGTCCACGGCCCGCCCGGCTCGGAGGTCAAAGTGACCGGCGCTCCCGTGGTCGCGACCTGGACCGATGACGAGGCGCTTTCGGCACGGATCAACTCGCAGGTCGCTCACTACACCGGACAGGAGGAGCTGGCCGAGGCGATCCAGACGGGGCTGGAGGCGAACGCGCGCGGCGATGTGGACACCGCGACGAAGATGCTGGGCCGGGCGGCCAAGCTCGCGCACGACTCCGGCAACGAGGACACGACGCGACGCCTGTCCAAAGTCGTGGACATCGTGGACGCCGACGGCGGCACCGTCCGCCTGAAGTCGAAGGTGAACAAGGCCGACGAGATGGACCTGGATCTGGGTTCCACCCGGACGGCGCGGGCCGGGCGTAAGCCCGCAGGAGACGCTTGAGATGACATACCCCTGCCCGAAGGACCCGACGCACCAGTCGGACGACCCCGACTACTGCTCGGTCTGCGGTGCGAAGATCGCCGGAAGCCCCTCCGCCCCCAATAGTGGGGGAGTAGGAAACGCCGCCGGACCGGGAGTCGTTCTTAATCCGGCTCCCCCATCATTGGGGGTGGGTGGGGCTTCCGGCACCATCTGCCCGGACTGCGGTACGCCCCGCGTCGGCGTCGCGCGCTTCTGCGAGGTCTGCCGCCACGACTTCGGGGCGGGAACGGCTGGAAGTGCTGCCGCCGCGCCCGCCGCGCCTGCCGCTACGCCCGACGCGCCCGCCGTGACGGTGGCTGCGCCCGCCCGCCAGGATCTGACGCCCCCCCCGCCCCCAACACTGGGGGGGGTATCGGGTGGGGTGCTGGAAGCCGTCACCGTCGTGGACCCGTCGCTGTATGTGGACCCGGACCCGAGCATGGTCCTCCCCGTGGACGAGCCGCCGCGCACGTTCCCCCTGGACCTCGCCGAGAACCTGATCGGGCGGCGCAGCGACAAGCGCGACATCCACCCCGAGGTGCCCTTGACCGACCCCGGCGTCTCGCACCGCCACGCCAAGCTCCTGCGCGAGCCGGACGGCGGCTTCGTCCTGCTCGATGTCGGCTCTTCCAACGGGACGCAGCTTAACGGTCAGGACGTTCCTGCCGGAGTCCGTACCCCCGTCAAAGCGGGTGACGAGATCACCTTGGGCTGCTGGACCCGCATCACCCTGCGGGACGTGGGGGCGCAGCCATGAGCGTCGCTACCCAGCCCCCGCCGACGGGTCCATCCGCGCCAGGTCCGTCCCCTCGCATGGTCCCTGCTCCCACCGCTGCCGACGTGCTGGCAGCGGCGGGGGTGGCCTGGTCCACGCCCAAGTGGCTCCGGGCCGCCCTCCTCGCGATCTGTTTCGCCGCCTTCCTGCTCTTTCTGGCCGTGTTCTTCGGCGCGCGGCAGCATGCCGATGCCGTCAAGACCATCGGCAAGGACTCTGCCCCCAGCATTATTGCTGCCGAGAAGATCAAGGCAGCCCTGTCGGACATGGACGCCAACGTCGCCAACGAGCTGATCGCGAAGCCCGGCCAGGACCAGGAGTCCGCGCAGGGCTACGAGAAACGGCGCAAGGAACTCAGCGACGGCCTTGTGGCAGCGGCGGAGAACATCACCTATGGCGAGTCCGAGCGCATGCCGATCCAGACGATCTCCTACAACCTCGGCACCTATGAGGCGGACGTAGCTCAGGCGCGGCTGCTGCACGGGCGCGGCGGGGACCGGGCCGTGCTGACCACCTACTCCGCCGCCAATATTCTGATGCAGGGGACCATCCTGCCCGCCGCCGACGCCTTGGACAAGGCCAATGATGATGTCCTGGAGAGTGCTTACAGCCGCCAGAAGGCGCTGTCCGGCGTCACCCTCACATTGGTCTGGGCGACGGGCCTGCTCCTGCTGGCCGTCCTTCTGGGGGCACAGGTCTTCCTCAGCCGCCGCACCAACCGCGTCTTCAGCCTGCCTCTGCTGGCCGCGACCGGGGTAACGCTCCTGTTCCTGCTGTTCACTTCGGGAAAGCTGGGGGCCGCCTCCCATGACCTGAAGGCCGCCAAGGAGGACGCCTTCGACTCGGTCTACGCCCTCTGGCACGCCCGCGCGGTCGCCTACGATGCCAACGCGGACGAGAGCCGGTGGCTGATTGACCGCGCCCATGCGGCGGACTACCAGAACGGCTTCTTCCAGGAGGCCGGGAAGATCGCGACGCTGCCGCCGAACTCCGGCGCAACCTATGACGCGATCGCCGCTCAATGTCAGGCTGGAAACGTCAAGGATGTGCCGACGGGCTTCACCGGCTTCCTCGCCAATGAGCTTCGCAACATCACCTTCCCCGGCGAGCAGGAGGCCGCAGCGCAGACCCTGACCGCCTGGGGCAAGTACGTCGGCATTGACGGCCAGATCCGCGCCCTCAAGAACTCGGGCCAGACCGGTGCCGCCATCACCCTCTGCACCGGTAGTGCCCCCGACCAGTCCAACGGTACCTACAAAACGTTTGATGACGCCCTGGGCCATACTTTGGACATCAACCAGAAGGAGTTCGACGGCGATGTCGCCCAAGGCTCCGCCGACCTCGGCGCGCTGCCCGTCCTCGCGCCCCTCGTGATGCTGGCCGTCGCCCTGCTGGCCTGGTTCGGTATCCGCCCCCGACTCCGGGAGTACATCCTATGAGCACCGTGCCCACCCTGCTGAACACCGTGCCCGCCTTGCGCGTCGCCACCTTCAATGTCCGCTGGGATGCGCCCGGCGATGAGTACCGCTGGGACCGGCGGCGGGCGCGGTCCGTGCAGCTCCTGCAAGACTGGTCGCCGGACCTGCTCGGCCTCCAAGAGCCGCTGCACTCGCAGCTCGAACAGATCGCCGAGGCTTTGCCCGCCTACACCGTATTGGGCGTTGGCCGGGAGGATGGCCGGGAAGCGGGCGAGTTCTGCCCCATCCTCTACCGCACGGCCCGGTTCGACCTGAAAGAAGGCGGCACGTTCTGGCTTTCCGGCACGCCGTCCATCCCCGGCTCGGCGGACTGGGGCAACCGCATCCCGCGCATCTGCACCTGGGCCTGCCTGCGGGACCGGGAGACGGGGGCCGACCTCTCCCTGTATAATGTCCACCTGGACCACGAATCGCAGCCTGCCCGCGAGAAGGGCGCGCAGTTATTACTGGATACTTTGCGCCAGCGTGCCATCGGCAGCCCGGTCATCGTCACCGGCGACTTCAACGCCGAACCCGGCAACGCCGCCGTCCGCCGCCTGCAAGCCGCAGACTCGCCCGTGCCAATCAGCGCCCTGAACCTTACCTCGCCGCCGGGGACGTTCCACGGGTTCACCGGGCTAGCATCGGGCGGCCCGATTGACTACATCTTCCTCTCGCCCGAATGGCAAGTCTTGGAGGCAAGCGTTTTGGTTGGGGACGGCGCGACTCCGTTCCCCTCAGACCATTTCCCCGTCGCCGCCACACTCCGGCTCCGAACCTAACCGTCGCCCGACAACGCTTTAGGGATATCCTGCGCGGGAAAAACTCCCCGCTGGAAGCGGACTCTTCCGGTCCCTATCTTCCGGTCCCTAAAGTCTCATGCCCTTGTCCGCTGGGTATTCCTGCGCGTCCAGGAGCGGGTCAAGTCCCAGGCCGCCCAGGTGATCTGCGACGTCCGCCGGGTCGCGATCTGACCCAGACCGAACTGGCCTGCCCGGCCGGCACGGAACCGACCAAGGAGGACGTGATGGTCGTCAGTCTCCAAAGTATTGTTCGGCGCGACCCGAGCGTTGCCACCCTGTCTGATCTGCCGCTTGGCTGGGAAGCGTGGCGGGCCTCACCCACTTCCCCCTGGAAGCGAGGTCGTCATTCATAGTTCGCCTTTTGAGCGAAGTGCGAAGTAAAAGAGAGGCACCGACAATGTCAGGCGAGGCTTCGATCCACGATAACCATATCCTCTCCTACACGGTGGATTGTCAGGAGCGGCAGATCACTCTCTGCACGGTCTACCCGCACACCGAGCTGCCCGAGCGCACAGACATCATTTTCTTGGGCGTGGCCGCCCACCATTTTGAGAGGGGCGACATGGTCACGATTCTGTTCGACGTTCAGGAGGTGTCGCCCGAGCAGGTGTACGCCGAATATGGCGATATGTTCGAGCGCAACAAAACCTATGGGTGGCCTGTAGCGCAACGTGATACCGAGGCTGTGAAAGGCTTTTTGATCTCCTCGTCCTACGGACTGGAAGGCTTTGTACTGGCCCAGGAGATGCGGTTGGTGGTATCCCCCTGACGTAGTTCGCCTTTCCCCCTGGAAGCGAGGTCGTCATTCGTAGTTCGCCTTTTGAACGAAGAGCGAACTGGCAGCGGGTTGACGATGACAATTTGAAAGGCCGGTGGCGCATGGGCCTCTACCACAGGGTCGCCCACGGGAACACGTTCTACATCGCCGACATCGTGCGCGATACCGAGCGCGGACGCCTGACGCTCAACTTCCTCGGCGATCCTGACCAGCCCGAGGTGGTGCGGGTACTCACCTTCACGGGTGTCCGAGACTTCTCCGAGCTATGGGAGGAGGATAGGATAGAGAGCCTGATCCAGTCGCTCATTGGGCTTGTGGAATCTCCACAGTCGGATGGCATCCACTACGAGATCATTCTGGATGAGGTGGTGATGACCTTCACCACCCGTGAGCAGCCCCAAGTTGTTGATCTGGTGCTGTTTTCCCCCTGCGAGGAGTAGTTCGCCTTTCCCACATGGAGCGAACTCAGTCCAATTTCCCGCTGTTATTTTCCTCGAGTTTCCGATGGGAACAAGCCCCGATGTTCGCCTGCCGCCTTTAGTTCGTCCTGTGAAGTCGGAAAGCGCACTTGTTGGTGGGGACGTATGACGATGGCTTTCCGCAACAGAAAGGCCGCCGGCATGATGCCGGCGGCCCTCCTGTTCCGCCTTTGGGAAAGCTTACATTCCCAGATGCGCCAGGGCGAAGACGCCGTAGGCCGCGCTCGACCCCATCAGCGCCAG
>JANLUQ010000316.1:0-1825 GCA_031363565.1 Armatimonadota bacterium
GTTTTACTATATTGAGATCACTTCCGCCGGCTGCGCCTTTTTTGACTACGACAATGACGGCTACCTCGACATTTTGCTGATCCAGTCCGGTCCCCCCGGCCCGGCCACACCGGGCCGGGCCCGTCCGCACTGCGCCCTCTACCACAACAACGGCGATGGCACCTTCACCGACGTGACGGCCGGCTCGGGCCTGGACAAAGATCTGGGCTGCGCGCAGGGCGTGGCTGTCGGCGACTACGACAACGACGGCTACGATGACCTCTTCCTGACCAGCTATCCGCACAATTTTCTCTTCCACAACGAACGCGGCAGTGGGAAGTTCACCGATGTCACCCATAAGATGGGGATGGACAGGCCTCATAGCACCGGCTATGCCACCAGCGCCGCGTTTGGCGATTACGACAACGACGGCCGGCTGGACCTGTGCGTCTGCTACTATGCGCCCTGGACTCCCTCGCGGGATAAGCCCTGCCAAAGCCCCCAGGGCAGCCAGGACTACTGTTCGCCGCAGATCTACGACCTGGACACCCCACAGCTCTGGCACAACGAGGGCAGTCGCTTCACCGATGTGACGCACAAGGCGGGCCTGGACACGGCGAAGGGGCGCGGGCTGGCCGTGGCCTTCTTGGACTACAACGGCGACAACCGTCAGGACATCTTGATCGCCAACGACATCACTCCCAACATGCTCTGGCGTAACAACGGCGACGGCACATTCACCAACGACGCTGCGCGGGCCGGGGTCGCCTACGCCGAGGGTGGGGCGCTCATGGCCGGCATGGGCATCGGCCTAGCCGACTATGACCATTCGGGGCGGGAAAGCCTGTTTCTCAGCAACTTCTCCGGACAGCCCAAGACCCTCTTCAAAAACGCAGGCCGAGGGCTGTTCGAGGACGTCAGCACCGTCTCCGGCCTGTCTCTCCCGCAGATGAACTTTCTTTCCTTCGGCTGCGAGTTTCTCGACTACGACGCCGACGGCTGGCCCGACCTGATCGTCGCCAATGGCCACGTCCAGGTCCACATCGCCGAGATGAGCGCCGCCACCACCTACGCCGAGCGCAAGCAGCTCTTCCACAACGGCGGGCACGGTACGTTCCAGGAAGTGAGCGACCCGGCGGCCTTAGGCGACCTGGCCCTGCCGACGGTGGCGCGCGGCCTGGCCGCCGGCGACTACGACAACGACGGGCGGCCAGACGTGCTGGTCAACAACCAGAACGCCCCCGCCCAGCTCTTCCACAACCGCGACCGGAGTTCGAACCACTGGGTCTCGTTCCTCACGGCCGGCGTCAAGAGCAACCGTGACGGCTACGGGGCGGTGCTGACGCTGACCGCGGGAGGGATGCGGCAGGTCGCGGGCGTGCGCGCCGGCTCCAGCTACCTATCCCACAGCGACCGCCGCGTTTATTTCGGGCTGGGGCGTGCGCCCAAGACCGACCGGGTCGAGGTGCGCTGGCCGAGCGGGACCCGTGACCTGCTCCCGCCGCTGCCCGCTGACATGATCTACACTGTGACGGAGGGCAAAGGCGTCACCGCCCGGCGTCGCCCCGGCCCGCGTCGCCCCGGCCCGCGGCGCCCTTAACATAAACTTAACAAAATCTTAATGTTGGCTTAACGTAATCGGCAGCAGTTTCGGTGTAAACTTTAGGAGCATTTTATATAAAAAGTGAATTGGTCCTTAAGGAGTATCAACCATGTCCTGTTCCCGCAAGCGTGACCCAGCCCGCGCCGATCCGCGCGGCTTCACCTTGATCGAGCTGCTCGTCGTCATCGCCATCATCGCGATCCTCGCCGCCATCCTCTTTCCCGTTTTCCAGAAGGTCCGCGA
>JANLUQ010000334.1:0-5365 GCA_031363565.1 Armatimonadota bacterium
CTCTGACACGGCAGACGTGAAAAGGTTGCAGGCCGGCCTAACCCATCATCCCACCACCCGCACCCGCTGCTCCCGTATCCTTTCGATGGCCTCGGCCAGCAGCGCGCGGTGGCCGGCGTCGTTGAGCCAGGTGCTGGCCCCCGAGGAGTGGGGCAGGGGGACATAGATCGTGCCGTATAGGTCGAATGTATGGCCGACGGCCTGCTCCAATGACATCTTCGGCAGGAACGTGTCAATGGACATCTTTCCGAACAAGATCACGACGCGGGGCCGGACGAGCTTCCACTGCGCGTCCAGCCAGGGACGGCAGTTCGCGCGCTCCTTGGGTGAGGGTGCGCGGTCCGTGCTCTTGCCGGGCAAACGCCCCGGAAAGCACTTGGTCAGGGCCGTCATATAAACCGTCGTCCCGATGTCATCCGGCGCAAACCCTGCCTCGCAGAGCCAGCCGACCAGCTTGCGGGCTGCCGGGCCGAGGTACATCCGACCCCCACGCAGGTCGCTCAGGCCGGGTGCCTGGCCGACGAGCAGGAAGGGGGCCGGGGCCAATCCCCAGGCGAGCGGCGGCGGTGAGATAGGGAAGCCGTCTTGTTCGCAGCGGCGGCAGGCACGGATTTCGTCGTGCAGTAATTCAAGTTCGATCACGGGAGGGATTGTACCTGATCCTCTCCCCGGCGCAGCACTGGCTACCCGGAGGGCAAGCACGAAGGGCAAGTGCGGAGGGCAAGACCACCCGGCCATGGCAAGCCTCTATCCAGTGGTGCCCTTGCCCCCACCGTACTCCCTTCCCTCCGGGGGGAGGGTCGCGACTTGTCGCGGAGAATACATCGGCCCCTTGCCATTCCCCCTCCTCTTGTGTTACACTGTAGCCTGCTTATGAACGATTCGCACAGGAACACGGCCGGGGGGAACACGGCGGGGGACGAGACGGAACGGCTCTTGCGGGACGCGCTCGGCGACGCCCTCAAGCGCGGCGAGCCGATGGTGCGGCACACGACCCTCAAAGTCGGCGGGGCGGCCCGCTGGTTCTGGGCCGCCTCGGACGTCGAGGCGCTGGCGCGGGTGCTTGGCCTGTGCGCCCGGTACGATATTCCGTACCTGTTCATCGGGCACGGGTCGAACCTGCTGATGAGCGATGCGGGCTACGATGGGCTGGTCATCCAAAACCGCTGCAAGGGCTGCGAGGTCGGGGAAGAAACGCGGGCCGAGAGCGGCGTTTCCTTCGGCTCGCTGTTCCTCCAAACCGCGCGGGCTGGGTTCGAGGGGCTGGAATGGGCCATCGGTATCCCCGGCACGGTAGGCGGCGCTTTGGTCAGCAATGCTGGGGCGTACCGGGGCAATATCGGGCCGCTCGTGCGCTCGGTGCGTGTCTTCGCGGACGGGCAGGACCAGACGGTCGGCCCCGAGTGGATGGAGTTCTCGTACCGTGATAGCCGCCTGCGCCGGGCGGGCGTCGGCAGCACCGTCATCCTGTCCTGTCTGCTGCACCTGACCGCGCGGGGCGACCCCGATGCGATCCTGGCCCACGCCAAAGAGTACCAGGCCCAGCGGCGGGCCAAGCAGCCCTATGCGCCCTCGGCGGGGTCCTTCTTCAAAAATGTCATTAATAAAACCCTGGCGGAGAGCCTGCCCCACCTGCCCGCCGGCATGAAGGCGGCGGGGGTCGTCCCGGCGGGCTTCCTCAGCGAAGCCTGCGGCCTGAAGGGGCTGACCGTCGGCGGCGCGCAGGTCTCCATGGAACATGCGAACTTTCTGGTCAATGCAGGCGGCGCGACCGCCTTGGACCTGCGGACATTGGCCGGCCGCGTCAAGGCGGCCGTGCGGGAGCGGTTCAGCGTTGCCTTAGAAGAAGAAGTGCTTTATGTCGGTGACTGGAACGATTGGCCCGAAGAAGCTGGGAACGAGGCTGGAAACGAAGCTGGAACGAAACCTGGCCGGAATGCCGATAAATGATTGTGGAGAACAAGACTTCCGTGAAATCCTTTTTGGCCCGGCATGGCCGCGCCATCGCCGGCGTCTTCTTCTGCGCCGCTGCGCTCCTGACCGCCGCCCTGACCGGCGGCTTCGATCGGCGGGTGAAAAGCGCGGATGTGCTGGTCGGCAAGTGGAGCGGTGACATCGCCTGGAACTCCGCCTCGAGCCGGACCTACAACAAGACCATGCACACCGCCCTCTTTTTCCTGCCCGGCGGCGTGACTGGGACGGTCATCACCTTCCCAACCGGGGCGATCGGCGGCGCAGGCACCTACACGCTCAAAAATGGCCGCCTGACGATCCACTGCACGGGCATCAACCTCGACGGCCATTCCGTGCCGATGACACCCTACATCCAGGCACCCTGGTTCCACGACACGGTGACTTACACCGTCCATGGCGACGGCACCAACTTGACCCTTACGCCGATTGCCTACGGTCTGGCAGCGGCGCCCTGTTACCCTCTGCTCGCCTCCTCCACGCCCCTGCTTCTGAGCCGCGTCGAGCGGCCGGTCATGACGGAATCCACCCCTGTTCTGAAGGAGTAGGCTGATCCTCTCCCCGTCGCTGCGTGGCCGGAAGAGGAGCCGAACTCTCCCCGCGCCCTTGGTGTTCTTCCTGCGTCTCCTTCGCCCTTTCGCCGGGTACAATAGAGGACAGTTCGCTCCGCATCGAGGCGGCGCATGGAAAGCAGACACTTTGGCACTAAACAGCGCGATTGGGGCGCGGCGCGAGGGCACGCAGGAGCACTCACAAGAGCATTCGGAGGATGAGATCGGGCCGCTGCCCGCCGCAAGCGAGCTGGAAGAAACGCCTCGGAACCTGCATCGGGCGGTGTGGATGCTGGCATGGCCGTCCGTGCTGACCATGCTGCTCCAAACGCTCAACGCGTTCACAGACCGCTTCTTCGTCGGCCACCTCGGCTCGGACGCCTTAGCCGCCGTGGGTGTCGGTGGACAGTTCATGTTCCTGCTGTTCTCGGTCGGCATGTCCATCTCGGTCGGCACATCCGCCCTCGTTGCCCGGTTTACGGGCGCGAAGGAACCGGATCAGGCGACATTGGCGGCCAACCAATCGGTCTGGATCGCCCTGCTCTCGGCCCTTCTCTGCATGGCCCTGGTCTGGCCGCTGCGGCACCTCGTCGTCGGCTGGATGGGGGTCAACTCCCATGCATCGGGCCTGTGCGTCCAGTACCTTACGGTGACACTGCTCGGTATCCCCGCCCTGTTCCTGATGCTGATCCTGAGCAGCGTCTTCCGGGGCCTGGGCGACACTGTGACGCCGCTGCGCGTGATGATCGGGGTCAACATCATCCACCTCTGCGGCGACTGGCTCCTGATCTTCGGCAACTGGGGCTTCCCCCGGATGGGCTTGGTGGGCGGCGCGACTGCCTTGATCGCCTCGCAGGTCATCGGTGCCCTCCTTTACCTCTGGTTCCTGCGCGACTCGCCGGTGCGCGGGCTGATGACCCGGCTGAAGCATTTGGACATGGAGTGGGCACGGCGCATCCTGAACATCGGCCTGCCTGCCGCCGGTCAGAACGTGTCGCGCGTCCTGTCCATGATGATCTTTACCGGCGTCCTCGCCCGCTCCCCGCAGGCGACGGCCGCTGTGGCCGCCCTGACCATCGGGCTGACCTCGGAGAGCATCGCCTTCATGCCCGGTTTCGCCTTCTCGATGGCGGCCTCGACCTTGACAGGTCAGAACCTGGGTGCGGGCAAGCCGGACCGGGCCGAGCGTGCGGCCTGGGCCGCCCTGCTGCAAGGGCTGGTCGCGATGATGTTTATGGGCGCGGTCTTCTTCACGTTTGCGACGTCTTTCACGCATATCTTTACGCACGACCCCAAAGTCGTGCCGCTGGCCGTCGCCTACCTGCGGATCGCCGCCCTGTCTGAGCCGTTCCTTGCCCTGGGCATAATCCTAACGGGGGCGCTCAATGGGGCAGGGGACACAAAGGCGCCCGCCCTGGCTGGGATCGTGACCATGTGGCTGGTTCGCCTGCCGGTCGCCTGGCTCGCCGTCTATACCCTCCACCTCGGCGCGGTCGGGGCATGGTGGGGGATGTCTCTCTCCACCGTCCTCAGCGGCCTGGCCGCCCTCACCCTGTTCAAGTGGGGCCGCTGGAAGCAGACGGTGGTCTAACTCGCCGCACGCCCTCTCAGACAGCAGAAAGCGGCCTTTTGGAATTACCAAAAGGCCGCCTCACGGGAAACTATTCAGTTGCGAGAAAATGCCAAGAAGGGGCAGAATATCGTTTCCTGTTCCGCCTGTCCCCCGAGGTGCTTGATCGCCTCTCGCGTTGCCGGTGCCGCTGTGCCTCACGCCTCATCAGAGGCGCGAACGACATCGGCAGGGGAGTGGGTTTGGGCCGAACGGAACCCCTGGACACTTCCAGGGGGATCGCCTCAGTTTCGGGACCGAGGCGGCCCACGCTCCGGAAGCGGCGCATCGTAGTGAAATTCTGAAAGCCGGTGAACGTGCATCTCATCCTCCGCGACAGTCTGGAGCCGACCCTAAGGGCGGCGACAACACGAATGGGACTCTCGGACGCTCGAACAACCTCCGTCTATGGTGATACTCTACTATACCCAGAATCTCCCGTTTTATTGCGATTAAGCCAAAAATACTGAGATATTTCGCGATAAGCAAGATCGGCAGACAAGCCGGCGTTTCGAGGGGCTGGGCTTTCTTCATCTCACGCTGTTTTTCCGAGAAAGGACACGAAAGTTTGACGAAGACCATTATCGCCGCCCTAGCGGCCCTTCTCCTGGCCCCGTGCCTGACCACCCGCGCGTCCGCGTGGGGGAAGACCGGGCACATCTACGCCAACAGCGCCGCCGTCGGGACGCTGCCGCCGGATTCGTCGCTCGCCAAGTTCTTCGGCGCGAACCAAGCCTTCCTCGCCGCCCACAGCAGCGATCCCGATGTGTGGCGGGACAAGCAGCATGTCGAGGGCGAAGGCCCGCACCACTTCATTGACCTGGACATTTACGGGACCCCCGGTGACTTTGCCTTGCTTAACCTGCCTGTCAAGCGGGCGGATGCCGACCTCAAATTCGGCCATGCCCTCGTCGAGAGCAAGGGCACGGTGGACTGGACGATTGAACAGTGGACCAGCCGCTTGTCCGATGCTATGAAGGAGACCGATCCCGACCTGATCCTGGCCGACGCCGCCATTTTGGGCCACTACGTCGCCGATGCCCATGTCCCCTTCCATTCCGCCGTCAACTATGATGGGCAGCTCTCCGGCCAGCGCGGCATCCATGCCCGCTTTGAAGAAGAAATGGTCCATAACACGATCAAGCTGACAGACCTCGCCCCTGAGCCGGCCCAAGCCCTCCCCGATGTGCTGGGCGCGGCCCGCCTCTGGTCCGGCCAGAGCCTGGACCTGACC
>JANLUQ010000341.1:0-4802 GCA_031363565.1 Armatimonadota bacterium
ACGAACCGCGCGTGATACTTCACACGCGACGGGATGACCATTGGGAACTGCGTGAGGTCAAGGGGATGGACGGCAGCGTGTATCTATCATCCGTGGGGGATAGCCTGGCGATGAGCGACATTTACGCCAAGATTAAGTTTAAGCCGGAGCAGCCATGACAGACAAAGCACACTTTCCGGGGCATTTTGGGACCGTCGCCATCGTCGGCGTCGGCTTGATCGGCGGGTCGCTCGGCATGGCGCTTAAAGGGCGGCGGCTGGCGCACCGGGTCATCGGCATCGGACGGAACCCCGAGCGACTGGACAAGGCCGTGGCACTGGGGGCGATTGATGCGGGGATGACGGACCTGGCGTTGGGCGTGGCCGAGGCGGACGTGGTCGTGCTGTGTACCACGGTCGGACATATCGTCGAGACGCTGCCCGGCGTGCTGAAAGCGGTCAAGCCGGGCGCAGTCGTGACGGACGTGGGCAGCACGAAAGGGGCAATCGCACGGCAGGCGGCAGGGTTCCCATTTTTCGTCGGCGGCCACCCGATAGCCGGGTCGGAGCAGGCGGGGGTGGAGGCGGCGACGCCGCTTTTGTTTGAAGAGGCGACCTGGGCCGTGACACCGACGGAGGGTAGCGATCCGGGGGCGGTCAGGACGGTGGAGCGGCTGGCGCGCAAGGTGGGGGCAACGACGCTAACGCTCTCGCCTGAGGCGCACGACTCAATGCTGGCCGTGACCAGCCACCTGCCGCATGTTCTGGCCTCATCGCTGATGAGGCAGGCGTCGGCGGCGCAGCGTATTCATCCACAGACGCAGCGGCTGACGGCGGGCAGTTTTGCGGACGCCACGCGGGTCGCAGCGAGTCCGCCGGAGATCTGGCGCGACGTTTGCCTGACCAACCGGGAGGCGCTGCTGGCGGCCTTGAGGGGCTTCCAGGCAGAACTGGACGCGCTGGAAGCGGCGGTGGAGGCAGGGGACGCGGCCCAGATCGAGGCGTTTTTCGCGGCGGGCGCGGAGGCGAAACGCGGCTGGGGCGCACTGTAGAGGAAGGTGCGGAAAGAGGAGACGGCGAGAAGGGCGCGCGATGAATCGCGCCCCTACTCAGTTACAGCACGTTCAGGAAATCCTTCGATTCATCGAACTTGCGGCAAGTCTCGGTCTCCACGGCTTCCCAGACCGGCGGCGAGAAGGCCAGCCACTTCTCCACTTCGGGGGCCAGGGCGGGGATAAGTGTATCGCCGGCGTTGCCGATAGCCAGTTTCCGGGCGACGTAGTCGGCGGCCTGGATCGTCGCCGCCAGCTCGAAGTACTCCTTGGCAAAGACGGGCTGGTGGTGCAGAGTGGTCATCGCCGTCAGTGACAGGGGCAAGTTCCACTTCTCAGCGATCCGCTTGCCGACCAGGGCATGGCCGACGCCCAGGGCGGTCTTCTCCGCCTCCCAGATTGAGATATTGGCGGCGGCGGCCAGCTTAATGGCAATTGCATACTGGTCGGGGAAATACTGGTCCAGAAACAGCTTGCCGATGTCATGCAGCAGGCCGCCGATGAAGACCTCCTCAACGGATTTTGCCCCGATGCCCTTGCGGCGGGCGATGACGCCCGCGGCGGCTGCCACTCCCATCGAGTGCGCCCAGAAGGCGTCACGGTCCAGGGCGGTCTTTTGACCACAGGCATCGAAGGCATTGAAGACGCCGAGCGACGTAGTCAAATTGCGGACAGTGTTAAAGCCGAGGATGACGACCGCGTTGGTGATGGTAGCGATCTTACGCGGGAAACCGTAGTAGGACGAGTTGACCAAACGCAGCACTTTGGAGGCCAAGGCTTGGTCGGCGGAGATCAGGCGGTTCAGGTCGCTGGCCGAGGTTGTCGGATCATTGATAGTCTGCATGACCCGCATGATAATGGCCGGCAAGGGCGGCAGGTCCTGCAGCTCGTCTTCAATGATACGCAGCAGCCGCTCCTGCTTCAGCTTAGTTTCGATTAAAGTCGGCACAGTCAGTCCTCAGTTCACGGGGTGGAAAACGACGGAAGGGTAAGTTCTGCCGTCATTATCGGCACGGACGTGGGTGAACTAGAGGACAAAAAGGCAAGATCGCGGGGACTAATCGAGGGGACTACTTAACCAGCGCAAGGATGGCCTTGA
This sequence comes from Armatimonadota bacterium, assembly GCA_031363565.1. Lineage (GTDB taxonomy): Bacteria > Armatimonadota > Armatimonadia > Armatimonadales > Capsulimonadaceae > JANXMY01. The sequence goes on from JANLUQ010000341.1 coordinate 2,130, forward strand.
ACTCAGGCGTACCCGCCTCGCGCAGCAGCTCATAGACGGCGGCTTCCGAGGCACAAGGCAAAACAGCACTGTCGCGCATCCGCTCCATGCCCAGTTTGTGCTTTTCCAGTGAGCGGGAGGAGACGGCGTCGGCGGCGACGTGAACCTGATAGCCCTGAGATGTGAGATCAAGGGCTGTTTGCGAGACGCAGATATGGGTCTCGACGCCGCAGAGCAGGATCTGAGGCCGACCGAAGGAAGCGATCCCATCGAGGAAGCCTTCTGCTCCCACGCAGGAGAAACACAGCTTGTCTATGGGCACGCAGGTGGTGAAATCGGCGAAGGCTTGTGTCACTTCGGGGACGATGCCCCCCATGCGCTCGGCATATTGGACCGTCGGGATCACGGGCACCTGCATGATGGCGGCGGATTCGATCAGCAGGCGGACATTCGCGACAAGCCGTTCACGGTCATGGATACCGCGCAAAAACGGCTCCTGCATGTCTACGACGACCAGCAGCGTGTCTTCGCGGCGAAGGATATGAGGGTGGCGCGCATCAGTCATGGGGCGGCTTTCAGAACAAGTCAGTTTCAGATGGGAGGCACAGCGCAGGAGGCGCGGATAATCAGGATTCCGGGCAGAGAAATATCCTGTGCGGCCTCGGCCTCGGCCGCCTGGTTTTCATGTGCCTGGTAAAGAGCCAAGATCGCCGCTTTGGCGATCTCCGGGACCGGCTGGCGCACGACAGTCAGCGGCGGCGTGAGCGCTTCTCCTAAGCGCGGCGTATCCCCAAATCCGACGAGGGAAACTTGCTGTGGGACGCGCAGCCCTAGCTCCGCCAGGGTCTGCGTCACCACGGCGGCGACGTTTTCGTCGTTGCAAACCAGGGCGGTCGGCAGGCTCGCCTGATCCGCTCCGGGCTTTTGGAGGCCGATGATCACGCGCCGGATCTGGTCGCGCTCTTCCAGTGTCTTCATCGTGTCATACGGCTGCCAGAGAACCAGAGCAGGGTCGGCACCCTGCGCTGCCCAGGCCGAATGCAGACCCTGGAGACGATGCTGCGTGACACGCGGGGTGGCGACAGGGGCCAGCAGGACGATCCGGCGATGGCCCAGCCCCCACAAATAGTCACCGACGAGCCGCCCCGCGCCGACATTATCGAGATGAACCTGTGCCAAATCGCGCGGCGGGTTGTCCACTTCGCCGACCATGACACAGGGGATGCTGGCGCTGGCCGCCTCGCGGGGCAGCAGGACCGAAGACAGCAGAAGAAGACCCATCAGGCCGAGCGAGTCCAAACGAGGCAAGTCATCAGCATTCAGCAGACGAAGTCCAAAGTCATCCTCAGCCTCTGCCCCTTGTTCGCGGGCATGTTCGCGCAGCGCGATCTGGAGGTTCTGGACGAGGTAAGCACTGTAGGGGCTATACTCCGGGTCCCAGACGCCGATGAACTGCTCGGTACGCTGGCGGCGCAGGCGGCGGCTGCCACGCGGCCGGCCAGACCGGACGGGGGTGTAGTTCAGCATCTCGGCGACTTGCAGCACCTTGCGGCGCGTGCTTTCGCTGACGAAGGTGCCGTTGTCGCGCCCGCTAAGTACCGTCGAGACGACGCTTGGCGAGACTCCCGTTCGTTCTGCAATGTCCTTCAGTGTAACTGGCATGATCTGCCCTTAATTATACACGAAATGTCAATGTTTCTATTGCCTGACGCGAAATGGGTTTGGCGAACGCGAAACTGCCGAGGCGCATCGCGCCCCGGCAGTTCTTTCTACGGCTATAACTTGCCCAGCGCCTTGAGGCTATCCACGGTGCTCTGCACTTTGGCCGCGGACTCTTTGATCCCTGCGAGTTCGGTGTCGGAGAGCGGAGCCAGCGCCATCAGGTCGTAAATATCTTCCACGCCACCCGCCCCCAGAAGGGCAGGGACGCCGAAGTAAAGCCCACTGACCCCATATTGTCCATCCAGCAGGACGGTGGAGGCGAGGATGCGCTTGCGGTCCAACAGGACGGCCTCGACCATCTCGGCGGTGGCGATGCCCGGCGCATACCAGGCGCTTGTGCCGATGAGGCCAGTCAGGATGCCCCCACCCTGCCGGGTGTCATCCTCAATCTTCTGCAATTGTTCATCCGTCAGTTTGCCCAAATCCACCCACTTCTGGACGGGGATGCCGCCTACGGTGGTCAGGCTGCGGACGGGCACCATCTGGTCGCCATGGCCGCCGAGCACATACGCCTGCACGTCTTCGACCGAGACGCCGACGGCGGCGGCGATGGAGTTGCGGTAACGGGTGCTGTCCAAAACCCCCGCCTGGCCGATGACGCGCGTGGAAGGCAGGCCGGACGCCTTCAGTGCGACATGGCACATGGCATCGAGCGGGTTAGAGACGACGATATAGACCGCCTCGGGACTTGCCGATGCTGCCTGAGCGGCGACGCTCGCCACGATGTCGGCGTTCACGGCCAGAAGATCCTCGCGGGACATGCCCGGCGTCCGGGGCCGGCCCGACGTGATAACGACCACGTCACTATCGGCCGTATCAGCATAGTCCGAGGTGCCTTTGACGCGCCCGTCATAGCCGACGATGGGCGAGACCTGGTTAAGATCCAGGGCCTTACCCTGCGCCATGGACCCGGTCTTACGGGGCCGCTCCAGCGTCAGGTCGTCCGGCAGGTCCAGCAGGACGACATCGCTG